>JAFGQQ010000194.1 GCA_016935595.1 Bacteroidales bacterium | reverse complement strand
TTCAATATTCTGAATTTAAAAGATTTAGTGATTCTTTATTATATCCCTCTAAAATTTTATTAAGTGGTAATAAATTTTCAGATCGTTTTATTATAGACATTAATGTATCAAATTTGATAAGAAATGATGATAAACGATTATATTTTAAAATACCCGAAAAATATACAGTAATTGAAAAATAAATTATTTTTTATATTATTATTCATATGTGTTTTTATATCCTTAAAAAGTCAAAATTTAAGTGATTTAAAAGCGTTAAAAGAAAAATTATATAATGACATTCAAGTTTCAAATAACTTATTAAAAAAGGCTCAAAACGATCAAAAAACTTCGTTAGGTAAGGTTAAGTTATTAAATGCGCAAATAAAAGCTCGTCAGGATTTAATTAATAATTATACTTTACAAATTTTATTACTTGAGGACAAAGTTAGTTCATCTGATTCTTCTATAATAGCTATACAAGATCAAATAAAATCTATAAAAAAAGAGTATGAAAAGTTATTATTAGAAGCATATAAAAATAGAAATTCTTTAAATGGAACTATATACTTTTTTAGTGCAGAAACATTTAATCAGGCATTTATGCGTTATCGAATGATTCAGGAATTAAATAATTATCGTAAAAGTCAAATATTAATTTTAAAGAAATCGAATAATGCTTTAGATTTTCAGAAATCAAATTTATTAAAATTAAAAGCTGAAATAAAAGTACTTTTAAATGATGTTCAATCACAATATCAATCACTTGCAGTAATTAAACAGCAACAAGAAAGTAATCTTAATATATTAAAGAAAAAAGAGCGTCAATTAATTAAAGAAATAAAGTTAAAGGAGAAGAAACAAGCTGATTTAGAGTTGAAAATTGTTGAATTAATTCGTCAGGAATCATCAAAAACTAAATATAGTCCATCAAATTTTGCTAAAAATCGTGGTAAATTAAATTGGCCAGTAAAGAAAGGAATTATTGTTAGTAGTTTTGGAAAACATCCACATCCTGTATTAAAAGGATTAATGGTTAACAATAATGGGTTAGATATTGAATTATCAGATGATAATAATGTTTATTGTATTTTTGATGGAGAAGTGAGCCGTGTTGTTGCTATACCAGGATACAATACTGCTGTTTTAGTCCGACATGGTAAATTTTTATCTGTTTATGCTAATTTATCAGAGGTTCATGTAAAATCAGGAACTAAAATTAAAGAAGGTAGTAAAATAGGAAAAGTTTTTTCAGATAATGATGAAAATTCTAATATATTACATTTTGAAATTTGGGAAGAGAGTAAAAAAATAGATCCTTCTTTTTGGTTAAAAAGGTGATTTTTAGAAACCTTTTTAAAATATGTTAGTAAAAGATGAGGTATAATTTTAATAGAATATTTCTAATAACCGAATTTCTTAGTATTTTTAAATTTGAATAAAATGGAATTAGTCGTGGATAAATTGATATTTAAATCTGATATTAAGAATATTAATTTGGTTGAAAAACTAATAGATGATATTTCAACAAATTATGATATTCATAGTGATGTTTACGGCAAAATTCTGTTGGGTGTTGTTGAAGGAGTTAATAATGCTATTGTTCATGGTAATAAATTAGATCGCGAAAAGGATGTAGTATTAGAGTATTCCATTACTGACGATAATATTGAGTTTATTATTTATGATCAGGGTCAAGGATTTGATTATGATAAAGTACCAGATCCAACTAAGCCTGAGAATATTGAAAAATCTCATGGACGTGGTATTTTTTTGATGAATCATTTAGCAGATGAAATTGAATTTGAAAATAATGGTAGTACTGTTAAGTTAATATTTAATATATAAGTTGGCAATTAATTATTTTTCTGAAGAAGTAAAACTTCCTGATATAGAGTATAATAAATGCTCGGAATGGATAACAAAGATAGTTGAGATAGAAACATTAACATTAGGTGATGTTTCTATTATTTTTTGTTCCGATTCATATTTATTAGAAATGAATCGCGAATATTTAAATCATGATTATTATACTGATATAATTACATTTGATTATTCTGATAATCAAATAATTAGTGGTGATTTATTTATCAGTTTGGAAACCGTACAATTTAATTCTAAAGAAATTTGTGTTACTTTTAATAATGAATTATTAAGAGTAATAATACATGGAATACTGCATCTAATTGGATACAATGATAAATCTACTGAAGAACAAACTACTATGCGACTTAAAGAAGATCAGTGTTTAATTATTTATAATGCATTGATTTAATAAAATTTAATAATTCTTTTTATTTAATATGACACTTGACTATGATGTTATTGTAGTGGGAGGAGGACATGCCGGATGTGAAGCTGCTTGCGCTGCAGCTAATTTAGGTTCCAGAGTTCTTTTTATAACAATGGATATGAATAAATTTGCACAAATGTCATGTAATCCTGCGGTTGGAGGTATTGCTAAAGGTCAGATTGTAAGGGAGATTGATGCAATGGGGGGCCAAATGGGTATTGTAACAGACTTAAGTTCTATTCAATTTCGAATGCTTAATATGTCTAAAGGTCCTGCAATGTGGAGTCCACGATCTCAATGCGATAGAATGGCTTTTTCTAATAATTGGCGTCATATATTAGAAAACACAGATAATTTATTTTTGTGGCAAGATACTGTTATGTCTTTAGTATTAGATGATAATTATGTAAAAGGTGTTGTTACAAAATTGGGAGTGATATTTAATTCTACATGTGTTATTCTTACTAATGGTACTTTTTTAAATGGCTTAATGCACATAGGAAAAGTTCAAATTGAAGGAGGTAGAATTAGTGAACCCGCTTCGTATGGTATAGTTGAACAATTGGTAAAGTACGGTTTTGTATCTAATAGAATGAAAACTGGTACACCTGTTCGAATAGATGGAAGAACTATTGATTTTGGTAAAACTTTGGAACAGCCTGGTGATGCAGGTAATAAAAGATTTTCATATCTCGACATTGATAATAGAGTTTTAAAGCAATGTAGTTGTTTTTTAACTTATACTAACGAAAATGTTCATTCCGAATTACTAAACGGATTGGATGATTCACCTATGTATAATGGGACGATTCAAAGTATTGGGCCACGTTATTGTCCAAGTATCGAAACTAAATTAATGACTTTTAATGATCGTGATCGTCATCAATTACATCTTGAACCTGAAGGTGAAACAACTAACGAATATTATTTAAATGGTTTTAGTTCAAGTTTACCTCTTTATATTCAGGTACAAGCTTTAAAAAAAATACCAGGATTAGAAAGTGCTGAAATATATCGACCTGGTTATGCAATTGAATATGATTATTTTGACCCCACACAACTAAAACATACATTAGAAACAAAAAAAGTAAAAGGTCTATTTTTTGCAGGTCAAATTAATGGAACAACTGGTTATGAAGAAGCTGGAGCTCAAGGATTAATTGCTGGTATTAATGCACATTTAGTTTGTAAAAATAAAGAATCTTTTACTTTGAGTCGGGATGAGGCATATATTGGAGTTTTAATAGATGATTTGGTTACAAAGGGAGTTGATGAACCTTATCGTATGTTTACCTCTCGAGCAGAATATCGCATACTATTGCGCCAAGATAATGCCGACGAGAGATTAACTGAAAAATCATTTAATTTAGGTTTGGCAAAATTAGATAGATTGGAGCGTGTATTATTGAAGGTTCAACATCGTAATTTATTATTAGATAGATTACAAAATACATCAGTTAAGCCTCTAAATATTAATCATCTTTTAGAATCTTTAGGAACTTCTATATTAAAACAAAGTTGTAAAGTAATTGAGTTATTAGGTAGACCACAAATTAATATTAATGATTTGTTAAATAACATCCAATCTATTAAAGCTATAACAGATAGATTTGAAATATCAATAAAAGAGCAAGTTTTAGAAAGTACTGAGATATACGTTAAGTATAAAGGATATATTGAAAGAGAAAAAATTATTGCTGAAAAATTAAAACGTCTTGATAATTTGAAAATTCAAGGTAAATTTGAATACCATAATATTAAAACATTAAGTACCGAAGCTCGTCAAAAATTAACGCTTATTAATCCCGAAACCATAGGTCAAGCAAGTAGAATTAGCGGAGTCTCGCCAAGTGATATAAATGTTTTACTGGTTTTATTGGGAAGATAATAAATGGAATGTTCCACGTGGAACATTCCATTTTATTTTTTATACATTTATAAAACGATTTTTTTGGAATTTTTTATTTGCTAATGGTTAATAAATAATCAAAATGAAAAAATTTGGAAAAATTTTTGATTTTAAAAACAAGAGATTTTTTAACGGGTATTTATTAATATTAAATGGAATTATTGAAGATATTGTGGAGGTTGATTTTGAATGTGATTATTATATTTTACCCGGTTTAATTGACTCTCATGTTCATATCGAAAGTTCAATGTTAATTCCATCGCGTTTTGCAGAAATGGTGGTTTCTAAAGGAACGGTTGCAGTTGTTTCAGATCCACATGAAATTGCAAATGTTATGGGCGAGAAGGGTATTGATTTCATGATTGAAGATTCAAAATCTGTTCCGTTAAAATTCTTTTTCGGGGCACCATCTTGTGTGCCTGCAACTGCATTTGAATCATCGGGAGCTTTTTTAGACTCAAATGCTGTAAGTAGTTTGTTGATGCGCGATGATATTTGGTTTTTATCGGAAATGATGAATTATCCTGGTGTAATATCGGGTGATAATGAAATAATGGCTAAGATTGATTCGGCCAAAAGAAATGGTAAGGTAATTGATGGACATGCACCTGATTTGTCAAAATATGAATTAAAAAAGTATTCTGCTGCTGGTATTAGTACCGATCATGAGTGTTTTACTTTAGAGGAGGCTTTGGAAAAAATTAAGTACGGCATTAAAATACAAATACGAGATGGTAGTGCGGCTAAGAATTTTGATACTTTACACTCTTTAATTAGTACTCATACTAGTAGAGTAATGTTATGTACCGATGATAGTCATCCTGATGAGATACTAAATGATGGACATATTGATCGTCTTATTCGTAAAGGACTTAGATATGGGCATTCCATTTTTGACTTGATTGAAGCTTGTGTATATAATCCGGTTTCGCATTATAATTTACCTGTTGGATTGTTACTAAAAGGTGATTGTGCTGATTTTATTGTTGTTGATTCGTTAAGTGATTTTTCAATAATGGAAACATATATTAATGGGAATATGGTTTATTCTAATGGAATAATTACATTTAATTTAAAAAAAATTCAACCTTTAAACTCTTTTATCAGTAGGAATGTATCATTATCTGAATTAATAATTAAATCGCCTGTTTTAAATCCAACTATTAATGTAATTCAAATTGTAAATAATCAGTTAATAACACATAGATATTATTGGCATTTTAATGCTGAAGTTGGAGATAAAATAAATTCGAGTGTTGACGAAGATATTCTTAAAGTAATTGTTTTTAATCGATATTTAAATGTTAATGTATCAGTAGGTTTTGTAAAAGGTTTTGGCATTAAAAATGGTGCTTTAGCAAGTTCTGTTGCACATGATAGTCATAATGTAATTGCTGTTGGAGTTTCAGATAATGAAATTGTTTTGGCAGCAAATAAGATTATTGAAAACAGAGGAGGATTAGTTGCTGTTAATAAAGGAAATATTAATTGCATTTCTCTTCCGTTTGCTGGTTTAATGACTGATGAGACGGGTGAATCTGTTGCTAATAAATATCTTGAATTGAATAGGTTTGTTAAAAATATGGGTTCTACGTTACAAGCACCATTTATGACGTTATCATTCTTATCGCTTTTAGTCATACCTGAATTAAAAATTGGAGATAAAGGATTGTTTGATGTTAACAGTTTTAATTTTATTGATTTGATTGAATAGGTTTTTTTGAATGAATAATAATTTACCTAAAATAAGTGAGGATTTAAGAATTAAAATTGCATCACTTCCTAATTTACCAGGGGTTTATCAATATTATGATTCTTCGGGGAAAGTAATTTATGTTGGTAAAGCAAAATATTTAAAAAAGCGTGTTTCGTCATATTTTAATAGAATACCAGAAAATGGTAAAACCAGGGTTTTAATAAAAAATATTTGTGATCTTCAACATATAGTTGTAGATACAGAAGAAGATGCTTTATTACTCGAAAATAATTTGATAAAGAAATATCAGCCACGTTATAATGTATTATTAAAAGATGACAAATCATTTCCTTGGATTGTAATTAAAAATGAACCTTATCCTCGTGTAATGCAAACACGTCATTTAATTCGTGACGGTAGTTTCTATTTTGGACCTTATACATCGGGTTATATGGTTAAAACATTATTGGAATTATTCAGGCAATTGTACCCTTTACGAACTTGTAAGCATTCATTAACACTTAAAAATATTCAAGCCCGAAAGTTTAAAGTTTGTCTTGAGTATCATATTGGAAGGTGTATGGCACCTTGTATTGGAGAATACGATTTAGAAAAATATCAAAATCATATTAATGATATTAAAGCAATTCTAAAAGGTAATATTACTACAGTTACTGGTTATATGAAGGATTTGATGATGAGTTTTGCATCGGAGTATAAATTTGAAGAGGCAGAACTTGTTAAACAAAAATTAGCTGTTTTAGATAAGTTTCAAAGTAAGTCGACTGTTGTAAGCCCTAAAATTACTAATGTTGATGTTTATTCAATTATTGATGATGATAAATCAGCATTTATAAATTTTTTAAAAGTTGTAAATGGTGCAATTATTCAGGCACAGACAGTAGAGTATAGAAAGCGTTTAAATGAAAGTAAAGAAGAGTTGCTTACACTTGCTATTGGTGAAATAAGAGATCGATTAAATAGTAATGCCCGTGAAATTTTGGTTCCATTTATGCCCGATGTAGAATTTAAAAATATTGAATTTGTTATTCCTAAAATTGGAGATAAGAGGAAACTACTAGATCTTTCAGAACGAAATGCTAATTTTTATCGTTTAGATAAGTTGAAGCAACAATCAATTATGAAAAAAGAGTCGAATGAGGAGCGAATAATGAAAACGCTTCAAAAAGATCTTCGATTAAATCAGCCACCAAAGCACATTGAATGTTTTGATAATTCAAATATACAAGGCACAAACCCAGTTGCTGCTTGTGTAGTTTTTATTAATGGAAGACCTGCTAAAAATGAGTATCGTCATTTTAATATTAAAACAGTTGTTGGTGCCGATGATTTTAAGTCTATGAACGAAATTGTTTATAGAAGATACAAGCGTTGCCTTGATGATCATCTTTCATTACCCGATTTAATTATTATTGACGGAGGTAAGGGACAACTTGGTGCAGCAGTTAGTGCACTTAATGATTTAAAAATATATAATATTCCTATTATTGGAATTGCAAAACGATTAGAAGAGATATACTTTCCTGGCGATCCATATCCTTTGTATTTAGATAAAAATTCAGAATCGTTAAGAATTATTCAACATCTACGTAATGAAGCACATAGATTTGGAATAACATTTCATCGAGCAAAGCGTTCTGCTAGTTTTATACAAACCGAGTTGCAATTAATAAAAGGTATTGGTGAGAAAACTATTGAACAATTGTTAACTCATTTCAAATCGGTTGATGTTATTAAAAATGCAACTGAAGAATCTATTGCATTAATTATTGGAAAGGTAAAAGCAAAAATTGTATATAATTTTTTTAGTAATAGATAATTTTGGTTAGAATAACTGCATAATAACTGAATTAGTATTTTCAATTTTAAAATTAATTTTTAATTGATTAGATATTTTTTCGCATATTGAATCCATTTCGTGTTTACATTCTATTAACTTTTCAAAAATAACAATTAGCTCATTATTTTTTTTATTTGATTTTATATTTATGTTTTTAATAATTCCCTTAATAACTGTAAATGATATTTCAAGTAATAGGTTTTGTTCAATTATTTTAATTCGTTTTGTAAATGTATAATCGGGACTGTATCCGTAATTCCATTCCCACTTCGAATATTTAGTTTCAACAAGATCATTAATTGAGTTTTTATCATTTTGGGTTAAAGTATATGTTGATGAAGTTAATTTTGAATATAAGAAATTTTTAAATGCTTCGAAATCCATATTTTTTGAGCTGTGCTCGCAAATATTTGTTACTAAACTTCGAACTGATTTAACTGCCTTATCTTTGTATTTCGAAGGATCTGTTTTTAATACATCACTTAATTGCATTAAATTACTATTATAAAGTAATGTTCCATGGTGCATTACTCTATTTTTATATACGTGTGAAGCATTTCCCGATATCTTTTTGTTGTTAATTAAAATATCATTTCGTCCTCCAAAATATGCATTTACTCCAAAATCATTTAATACATCAATTATTTTATTTGTAAAACCTATAAAATCGACTAAATGACCTGGTTTACCGGTGGTAATATAGCTAAAGTTAAGGTTACCACTATCGTGATATACTGTACCACCACCCGACATTCGACGGTATAATGGTAAACCTTTATCTATAAGAGTTTTATAATTAATTTCTGCATATGCATTTTGATGTTTTCCAACAATAATACTGGGATTATCAGTATAAATAAATAGAAAATTTTCTTGTTTTTCTTTAAGTAGTATTTCTTCAGTAGCTAAATTATATGCTGGATTTAGGCTATTACTTAATAATCCAAGTATATTCATAGTAACATATATAAATAATATAAATTTTTTAATAATACAAAAATAATAACATCATATTAAAGTAATCAACTATTTAGTGTGAATATCGTTACAACTATTAAAAGATATCTTTATTTTTAGATTAATAATTTAATATTTCAATATGAGGATTGTTATTCAACGAGTTTCAAAGGCTGATCTTTTTATAAATAGTGAGATTTATTCGTCAATAGGTGAGGGATTAGTCGTATTAGTTGGCATTGTTAGTGATGATAATGATGTAGATATAAGCTGGTTAGCTTCAAAAATATTGAATTTGAGAATTTTTAATGACGATGATGGTGTAATGAATCGATCATTAATTGATATTGATGGTGAAATAATGATTGTTAGTCAGTTTACGCTTCATGCCAAAACAAAAAAGGGAAACAGGCCTTCATATATTGATGCTGCACCTCCCGAAATTTCAGTTCCAATTTATGAAAGTTTTATTGAAGAAGTTAAATGTCGTACAAATAAAGAAGTTAAGACAGGAATTTTTGGAGCTGATATGAAAATTAGTTTAGTTAATGATGGTCCAGTTACTATAATAATTGATTCGAAAAACAGAGAATAATGATTTAAAATTGTAAAATGAATAATTTAAGTATTACATTAGATGAGTTACAGCAAAATATTGATAATTGGATACATAAATATGGAGTAAGATATTTTAATGAACTTACTAATATGGTATTATTAACCGAAGAAGTTGGTGAATTAGCCAGGGTAATTTCACGTAAATATGGCGATCAATCATTTAAAAAAGGAGAGGATGCAAATTTAGCAGATGAGATGGCTGATGTATTATGGGTATTAGTGTGTTTGGCAAATCAAACAGGTGTTAATCTTTCTGAAGCAATAATTAAAAATATTGATAAAAAGACAAATAGAGATGATAATAGACATAAAAGCAATAAAAAATTACAGTAAATTTATTTACTTGATAACTGAAAAATGGACTAATTATGGAACAATTTTTTGCAAATTTTACCCGTATTTTTAATGTAGATCAAATGAATAAATTGATCCATTCTATTAATGAAAAGGTAGATGAGGCGTCAAAAGATGTCGCTATATTAAAGAAAATATTTAGTTTAATTGATTTAACATCTTTAAATTCTGATGATTCTGCTATTAGTATAAAAGAGTTTTGTAAAAAGGTAAATCATTTTCAATATAAATTTCCTGAAATGCCATCTGTTGCAGCTGTATGTGTTTATCCGGTTTTTGCTCCGGTTTTAAAATCGTCTCTTAATAATAAAAATATTGCACTTGCTGTTGTTAGTGGAGGTTTTCCTTCATCACAAACATTTACTGATGTAAAAGTAGCTGAAACCCTAAAAGCATTAACTTTTGGTGTTAATGAAATTGATATTGTTATTTCGGTTGGCGAGTTTCTTGATGGGAATTATCAGTTTATTCTTGAAGAAATTAAAATGATTAAAGATACAATAGGCAGTTTGGGGCAATTGAAAGTAATTCTTGAAACTGGTTTATTAAAAGAGGATGAAAATATTTGGAAGGCAAGTTTGTTGGCTATGGAAGGTGGCGCGGATTTTATTAAAACATCAACTGGTAAAGTAACTGTTAACGCAACACCTGAAGCATCATATATGATGTTGAATGCAATAAAGAGTTTTTATTCTGAAACAGGGAAGAAGGTTGGGTTTAAAGTAGCTGGAGGAATTTCGAGTAGTAAAAGTGCTGTTTTTTATTATTATCTGGTGCAGGAATTATTGGGTGATGAATGGTTAAATAAAAATTTGTTTAGAATTGGTGCAAGTAGCTTGGCAAATAATATTTTATCAGATATTAAAACTATAGAGCAAGGTATAAGATCAACTGTAGTTTATTTTTAAAAACAGATTATTATTTTTTTCTGTTTGTTGAATAATTGACTAGAGATATTAAAGCATTTTTAATTTCACTATCGGGATATTTATTTAGTTGTAAAATGGCTTTATTCGCATATTCAATCATTTTATTATAAGTATATTCTATACCTCCATTTAAAGTAACATATTCAATAATATCCTGTACTTTTTTTTCGTTTTTATGATGTTTTCGTATAGTATTTAATAAATGTTTTTTTTCTGATTTTGAAACATTGTTTAGCACGTAAATTAGCGGTAACGTCATTTTTTTTTCTTTAATGTCGTTTCCTGTAGGTTTGCCAATAATACCGATTTTTTCATAATCGAACAGATCATCTCGAATTTGAAATGCTATACCTAAATAGCGTCCAAAGTCTTTCATTATTTGGATGTTCTCTTCTGAACTACCAACCGATAAGGCTCCAGCACCTGCGCATGATGATAGTAAACTAGCAGTTTTCTTTTCAATAATTTGAAAGTATATTTCTTCTGTAATATCGAGTTTTCGCGATTTTTCAATTTGCAATAATTCACCTTCACTCATTTCACGTACAGCTTCCGATACAATTTTTAATACACCTATTTGGTCGGTGTCAAGTGCTGTGAGTAAGCCTTTCGACAAAAAATAGTCACCTACTAAAACTGCTATTTTACTTCGCCAAAGTGCATTTATTGAAAAGAATCCTCTACGTTGATATGTTTCATCAACTACATCATCGTGAATTAGTGTTGCGGTATGTAAAATTTCAATTAATGAGGCTGCTATGTATGATGCTTCTTGAATTTGACCATTTAATTTTGCTGCAAGAAAAACTAACATTGGTCGTATT
This sequence comes from Bacteroidales bacterium, assembly GCA_016935595.1. Next base: position 70,000 of record JAFGQQ010000194.1, on the reverse strand, counting down.
TGTTTGCCTTTTCGGCGCAAGATATAATTGGTAATAATGTTAAGTAAAGGAATTTGAGTTTTAAGCCTTGATTTGAAATAGGGCTCAAACTCTTTCATCTCATTATGTATTACTTTCTTAATAAATTCAATATCCGACATCTCTTTATTCCTTACATCATTTGATTACAAATGAAACAAATTTAAAAATTAATATGAGATTATAATTGTTTAGTTGAAATCACTCAAAAAAAATCGACACATGAATCTGATTTTCAAAACATATCAAATATATTCATATATTTGCATTATTAAATTTTGGTGTTGTGATTAAAATAATGAAAATTAACGAACTAAATTCAGAACAGCTTGAGAAGGCTGCAAATATGCTTAAAGCTATAGCGCACCCTATGCGTATTGCAATCATGAGTCATTTGGAAGATGGCAGAAAGCTTACTGTTACTGAAATTCACAAATTGCTTGATATTGAGCAATCAACCACTTCGCATCATTTAGGCATTTTAAAAGATAAAGGCGTTTTAGGATCAGAGCGTGATGGAAAAAACACCTATTATTTTTTAAAACATGATAGTTTGAAACAAATTGTTGATTGTGTGAGTCGTTGTTCATTAAATCAGTAAACAGTTAAACTTTTTTTGTTTTTCCTTGTTGTATTGGATGATTTGGTATAAACCATATTTGTTGCAGAATGAGTAATATAAGATTAACAAAAGAGTTTCATTTTGAAATGGCTCATGCATTATGGAATTATGATGGATTGTGTAAAAATTTGCACGGTCATTCATATATTCTTCGTGTAACTGTTATTGGAAAGCCTGAAAGTGATGTACAAAATCCAAAATTAGGAATGGTTATGGATTTTGGTGATTTAAAAAAAATTATAAAAGACGAAATTATTGATCGTCTTGATCATACTGTTTTAATTAATAAATCTGCTCCGTTGGAATTAATATCCGTAATTCCTCAAATGACTGATAGATTGGAAGTAGTTGAATATCAACCTACATGCGAAAATTTATTAATTGATTTTGCACATCGTATTAAGCCCAGATTACCTTTGAATGTTAATTTATATTCTTTACGTTTGCATGAAACCGGTACTTCGTATGCTGAGTGGTATGCTGCTGATAACGAAGAATAAAAAACCCTTGTAGAAACGAGTTTCATACAAGGGTTTACATCTGAACAAACACTAATAAAATGATCAAACTATAGGTCAAGGTTTTGACAAAGGGATCATAGATTTTTGTGATATTTTAGCAATACAAACATAACTGAATTCTTATTTTCAAATGTGGATTTTATGGTAAATGGAGAGGATTAATGTTTATTTGATTTTTTATCATTTATAGTTTTGCAATATCTTTTTTAATAATATTCCAGGTTTTATTATTTATTTTTGGTCCAATTACCTCTATTACATGCCCCGAAACAATCGATCCGATATTACCACATTTATTTAAATCGAGTTTGTGAATCATTCCATATAAAAAACCTGCAGCATATAAATCACCGGCTCCAGTTGTGTCTATCGCTTTTTGTTCGGTAGCTTTTATTCTATAAATATCATTACCGTGTTTAATTAACGAACCTCTTTTGCCAATTTTTAAAACAGAAATGTTACAATAACAACTCATTTCGTTAAGAGCTTCTTCTTCAGTTTTTCCTGTAAATGATTTAGCTTCTTCTTCGTTGGCAAATAATATATCAACATATTCGTTGGCCATCTCTTTTAAAAATTCAATATTTGATTCTACCACATTAAAACTTGCCAAATCGAGCGATACAATCATTTTATGATTTTTGGCCATTATAAGGGCTTTACGTATTAATTCTTTATTTTGAACAAGGTATCCTTCGATATGAAAATATTTATAGCCATTAAAAAATTTATCTTTTAAATCTGATTCTGATAGTTCAATGGCTGCTCCTAAATAAGTCGCAAAAGTACGTTCCGAGTCGGGCGAAATGAGTGCTATTGCATTTCCAGTTGGGTTATTTCCTAATAATAGTTTTGGGTCGATATTGTTTTTAATCATATCATCTCGGAAAAAATTACCCAATTCATCATTCCCAACTTTACCAATAAAACCAGTTGAAATGCCTAATGAAGCTAATCCATGAATTGTGTTGGCTGCCGAACCACCAGAGGTTTGTTCGCGTTTTAAATGGTTGGTTTTTGCTATTACATCAGCTGCTACATTATTGTTAACCAATTGCATACTCCCTTTAGGAAGGCTTAACGATGTTAAAATATTGTCATCGTTAATTTGGGTTAGAATATCAACAAGGGCATTCCCTATTCCTAGTACATTGCTCATATTAAAGATTTTAGAAAATAATTAAATTTTTTTTGCAAAGATATTGCATAATTTGAAGAATCCTTATAGTTTTGCAACGCTGTTAATGAAAGAGACACTTTTAATGAAAAGTTGGTTTTAACACAAATTTATACTCCTCCTTAGCTCAGCTGGTTAGAGCACCTGACTGTTAATCAGGGGGTCCTAGGTTCAAGTCCTAGAGGGGGAGCAATATTATTAAGGAAAGAAATTATTTTCCTCCTTAGCTCAGCTGGTTAGAGCACCTGACTGTTAATCAGGGGGTCCTAGGTTCAAGTCCTAGAGGGGGAGCAAAAAAAGGGTTGGCTTAATTGCTGACCCTTTTTTATTAAATGTAATTAATATGATTTTATATAATCATTAAAAAATTCGCATAAACCTAAAAATCCACTATTTTTGTGCCTCAATTTTATTAAACTAACGGTAACAATATCAAAATAATATGGCACAAGAAGATGTATTTAAGAAATTAATTGCTCATTGTAAGGAGTATGGTTTTGTTTTTCAGAGTAGTGAAATATACGATGGATTAAGCGCTGTGTATGATTATGGTCAATATGGTGTTGAATTAAAAAATAACATTAAAAAATATTGGTGGGATTCAATGGTTCTTTTACACGAAAATGTAGTGGGAATTGACTCTGCTATTTTTATGCATCCTACCATTTGGAAAGCATCAGGTCATGTTGATGCTTTTAATGATCCTTTGATTGATAATAAAGATAGTAAAAAACGCTATCGTGCTGATGTATTGATTGAGGATACAATTGCTAAATATGAGGATAAAATAATTAAAGAAGTTGAAAAGGCTAAGAAGAAATTTGGAGATTCGTTTGATGAGGCAAAATTTCTTGAAACAAATCCTCGTGTGTTGGAAAATACGAAAAAGAAAGATGAATTACATGCTCGTTTTGCAGCAGCTTTGAATAATAATGATTTAGAAGAACTTCGTCAGATTATTGTCGATTACGAAGTTGTTTGTCCTGTTTCGGGTACACGTAATTGGACCGATGTTCGTCAGTTTAATTTAATGTTCTCAACCGAAATGGGATCAACTGCCGATGGAGCGTTAAAAGTATATCTTCGTCCTGAAACTGCCCAGGGTATTTTTGTAAACTTTTTGAATGTTCAAAAAACAGGGCGTATGAAATTGCCCTTTGGTATTGCACAAATTGGAAAAGCATTCCGTAACGAAATTGTTGCCAGGCAGTTTATTTTTCGTATGCGCGAGTTTGAACAAATGGAGATGCAATTTTTTGTACAACCCGGAACCGAATTAGAATGGTTCGAAAAATGGAAACAAACGCGAATGAGCTGGCATAAATCGTTGGGGATGGGCGATGATAAATATCGTTTTCACGATCATGATAAGCTGGCACATTATGCTAATGCAGCAACCGATATTGAATTTCAAATGCCATTTGGCTTTAAAGAGGTAGAAGGCATTCATTCCCGTACTGATTTTGATTTGTCACAACATCAACAATACAGTGGACGTAAAATGCAGTATTTTGACCCTGAAAAGGGTGAGAGTTATGTGCCTTATGTGATAGAAACGTCAATTGGTGTTGATCGTATGTTTTTAAGTATTTTGGCAGCAGCTTATACTGAAGAAGAACTTGAGGGAAAAGACGGAAATAAAGATGTACGTGTTGTGTTACGTATACCTCCTGTATTAGCCCCGGTTAAATTGGCTGTATTACCATTGGTTAAGAAAGATGGTTTGCCTGATAAAGCAAGAGCTATTATTGATGATTTGAAATTTGATTTTAATTGTCAGTACGATGAGAAAGACTCTATAGGGAAACGTTATCGCCGTCAGGATGCTATTGGAACACCTTATTGCATTACAATCGATCATCAAACATTAGAAGACGATACTGTTACAATTCGCTATCGCGATTCAATGGAACAAGAGCGAGTAAATATTTCAAAATTGCACGGAATGATTACTCAAAAAGTTGGTGTTAAGGAGCTATTTAAAAAAATTATTTAGTAATAATATTTAATTTATAGGTCACTTAAAGGTGGCCTTTTTTTATGCTATTTATATAAATTACATTTAATAAAAACTAATAAATGCGATAGATTTATATTTTTTGTGATAAATAATTAATGGTTTTAATTATTAAACAAATGAGAATATTTTTTGTTTTTATGTTTATTATGCCTAAAAACAAATTGATTGCAGATGATGAGATATTTAATAGTTATTGCTATTGCCTTTATGAGCCTTTATGAGGGGTATTCACAAATAAATGCAGATGAAAGAATGGTGAAATGGAATTTTTCTTATACTTCTGATGTTGGGCGAAATATTTTGGGAGGAGTAAGAAAGGGTAATGTTTTTATGGGTTTAATTGATGTTGGAGTTGAAATAAATAGCAGTAAGTATTGGGTTGGTAGTTCATTAATTATTAATGGAATGAATACTCACGGCAGTTTATTGTCGGAAAATTATATTGGTGATAAACAGGTAGTTTCTAATATTGAAAATGGAAATTATACCTTTATTGAATTATTGTATCTGAAACATCATTTTCGTTCTGTTGCATTAATGGTTGGATTACAGGATTTTAATGCCGAATTTTGCACCAGTGAATATGGAAGCATTTTTACTAATAGTTCGTTTGGCATTCATAGTACTTTTCCTTTAAATATTGGAGTTCCAATTTTTCCAAAAACAGCTTTAGCATTTACCGGAATTGTACCTTTGTTTGAAAAAATTAAATTAAAAGCCGGTGTCTGGGACGGCGATCCCGGTGTTTTGAAAAACGACATTCACAATTTTGATTGGTCTTTTAGTAATAATGAAGGTTTTTTATATGTTGGGCAAATTGATTTTAATACCAGCGATAAATTAATAACTGATATTAATTTGGGGGTTATTTATCATAGTTCAGAATTTTTTAATTTGGTTGATTCATCAAGAGTAAAGGGTAATTATGGTTTTTACACGAATATTGATAAGGAATTATTAATTAGAGGTTTTCGATCGTTTGGTGCGTTTGGTCAAATGGCTTGGTTTCCTTCGAAAGGTAATGTTAATGAGAAATATTTTGGAGTAGGAGTAGTTTATAAAGGTATTTTTGAAAAGCAAAAAGATGATTGTATGGCCTTAGGTTGTGCATTTGTAAATTTTTATAATAATGAATATGAAACCGATATCGAATTTAATTATACATATAATTTAAATAAATATTTAAATATTCAGCCTGTTTTACATTATATTATTAATCCGGGAGCCAATGATATGTATAAAAATTCTTTAGCTGCATTTTTAAGAATTTCTGTAATGTTTAATTAAATATTATGCTTATTAATAATATTATATTATTAAGTATAACTATTAGTAAATCAATATTATGGCAAAGTCATTTAAACTAGATTTTTTATTTGAAACTAACGAATTTTTTCAAAGTATAGGTTTTACTATAAATCAGGCATCAATAGCAAATCATATTATAGGAATAGGTTTAATTATCCTTATTGCCTGGATTGCCGATTTTGTTTCTAAGAAAATTATGGTAGCCTGGATTGAACAGTTGGCAAAAAAATCATCAACAGTATGGGATGATATTTTTGTTGAGAAAAAACTATTTAATCGTTTGGCACATTTGGCGCCCGCATTGGTTTTTTATTACAGTTTAAATTATATTATTCCAGGCAATAGTTTTGAAGAGAAAGTATTAAAATCTATTGTGCTGATATATATGATTGTTGCCGTGCTTATGGTAATCACTTCATTTTTATCAGGTATAGAAGATATATATAAAACGACATCAGTGGCTAAAGATAGGCCAATTAAAGGATTTATTCAAATAGCTAAAATTATTTTCTATTTTATGGGGATTATATTAATTATCTCCATAATTATTGGTGAGTCGCCGTTAAAACTATTTGCAGGATTGGGTGCTATTGCTGCTGTTTTGTTATTAGTTTTTAAAGATACCATTTTGGGTTTTGTAGCAAGCATTCAGTTATCGGCCAATAATATGTTACGTATTGGCGATTGGATATCTATGCCTAAACATAATGCCGATGGAACGGTTATTGAAATAACGCTTAATACTGTTAAGGTTCAAAATTGGGATAAGACAATTGCTACAGTACCAACTTATGCTTTAGTATCAGAGTCATTTACCAATTGGCGAGGAATGGAGGAGTCGGGCGGACGACGAATTAAACGTCATATTAATATTGATATGAATAGTGTATGTTTTTTAACAACAGAACAAAAAGAGAAGTTTAAGAGTTTTTTTTTGCTAAAAGATTATATGTTAGTAAAAGAGAAAGAAATTGCTGATTATAATCAATCGTTAGGGGTTGATGATACTGTTGTTGTAAACGGTCGAAGAATGACTAATTTGGGTACATTTCGAAAATATTTGGAAGCTTATTTAAAAAATCATCCGAAAATTCATAACGACATGACTTTTTTGGTTCGTCAGTTACAGCCTGGAGAAACAGGTATTCCGATAGAGATATATGTATTTAGCAATGATCAGGTTTGGGCAAATTACGAGACTGTTCAAGCCGATATTTTCGATCATATTTTGGCTATTTTACCTCAGTTTGGGTTGAGGGTATTTCAAAATCCTTCGGGTGCTGATTTTATTAGGTTTGTAAGTTGAAAATAGAATTATTGGATATTAATAATTCTATTAGTATTTAATAATTGTTGTTAAAAAAGATAAAGAAAATGGTTATTCACTTTGCATTTTCAACTTTTTTCATACCTTGCACCTGAATTAGAATAACTTATCGGTTTTATACCGGTTTCAAATAATGTTTTTTTATTATTTGATATGGGAGCTGGTTTTTTTATAACTGAAAAGATAAATAAATAGGGAATTATTACTTTAAGGTATTTATGATTAAAGATTTATGGGGAGAAAAATGGGTTGACCTGAATGTGAATAACATGTCATCCCGGGTTGAGTACAAAATTTCCAATCATGGAAGAGTTAAAAGTTTTGTAGTTGACAAAGAAAACGGACAACTGATTAAGCCGTGTTTAGTTGGAGGATATCCGGCAATACGTGTACGATTGAAAGAGTCGAAGCACAAAACAATGTATATTCATCGTTTGGTTGCTGAACATTTTCTTTCTAAAGAGAGTGAAAGTCATAATTATGTGATTCATATAGATTATGATAAGGAGAATAACCGATCGGGTAATCTCGAGTGGGCAACTAAATCGGAAATGATGCAACATCAGATTAAAAGCCCGATTCGAATTGCATCGTTAAGAGGATCGCGGAGAAACAAGAAACTTACAGAGTCGAAAGTAATTTTATTAAAGAAAAAGCTTGCCGATCCTAATCGTAAAACACGAATGAAAATTCTTGCGCGTCAGTTTGGCATTTCCGAAATGCAGCTTTATCGGATAAAAAATGGTAATAACTGGGGAACTGTTAATCCTTAATTAAATGATATTTTGTATTAATTATTTTATTGCCGGATTTTTTTGTCCGGCTTTTGATTTTATTATTAATTTGTGGTAATAAATATTTATTTACTAATGTAAAGTTCATATATTAACGGGTAGATAAGAAATTAGATGATAAAGGAATATTCTTCAATCCTCCTTTTTGAATGAAGTTTTTATTCATCTCTTTTAAATCTTTTATTTTAAAATTGCCAAATGCCGATATTAACATAACATTTCGGTTATTATTAATAAGCAGATGAGCTTCTTTAACCTTAAAAAAGCAGCGTTTAACCCAAACATCAAGCATTTTATTGGAATTGTCAATTTTAAAAGTCATTTTTTTGCCCGGAATAAGAGATTCTATGTTTTTTCCCGTTTCCTTATTTTTAATGGTTAGTATTCGGAGTGATTTTAAATCGGAAATCACCTTTGTAACCGAAGGATCGGTTTTTGTAAATGCCAGGCCAATAATAATTAAGTCTTTTGAAATAGTTTTGATTTTTGCCCCATCTACTGATTCGTAATGTTTATATAGTTTTTTTGCTTTTGCCGATTGACCGTTTGAATATGATGTTGCTACAAAGCTAAAAAGTGTAAAAACCGTAATTAATCGTATTAGTGTCATAATGAAAAAATTTGTGCAATATAGTTTTTTTCAATGAATTGTAATGTTATAGTTAGTTATGGCATTATTTATTCTATAAAAATAAATAAATTATAAAATGTGATATAAAAAGTTAAAAATATGACAAGTTCTTTTGTTATAAAGTATTAAAATTGTATTACTATATAATTATTCCTTGATGAAATCAATTCTGTTAAATATTGTTTTTGGGATTATATCTTTTTTTAGTCTAGTTGTTTATAGTCAGGATATTAATCATTGGGAAAGCGTGGTTTTAAATACTAGTGATTCAAAATATTTTGTTGGAACAACAGCACCTGATTTGAACTGGCAGTTATTAAGTTTTAATGATTCCACGTGGCTTGATGGGAAAGCTTCGGTTGGCTTTGGCGATGGTGATGATTTGGTTGATATTGGATCGGGAATATCGGTTTATTTACGTGTTAAGTTTGATATTGCTGATTTGTCAAAAATAAGTGCTGCTGTTTTTCATATAGATTATGACGATTCTTTTGTTGCATATTTAAATGGCAATGAAATAGCTCGTTCAAATATAGGGGTTGTTGGTACAGAACCGTTATATAATGCTACTGCATTGTCCGATCATGAAGCAGTACTGTATTCAGGTGGAACTCCCGAATCATTTTTATTGTCAAATGAAAATTTTGCACTATTAAAACAAGGTACAAACGTATTATCAGTGCAGGTACATAATAAATCCAACATATCATCGGATATGACCTGTATGCCCTTTTTATCGCTTGGTATTGCTGATGATAGTATTAGTTATTTGAATACCCCATTGTGGTTTGAGGCTCCATTTTTAAATTTTACTTCGTCAAAATTACCTATACTTATTATTGATACAGAAGGCGGAGTTGCAATACAGGACGAACCAAAAGTAAATGCATCACTAAAAATTGTATATAACGAAAGTGGTGCAATTAATTATGTTGAAGGCCCTTACCATGAATCTTCTGGGCCAATTGGTATTGAATTAAGGGGTAATTCCACACAAGATCTTTTCCCAAAGAAACCTTATTTATTTGAAACCCGCGATAGTGTAGGTAACAACCGAAATGTGAAGATACTTGGACTTCCAGCTGAGAACGATTGGATTTTAAGAGCTTGTTATCTCGATAAAACCCTTATGCGAAACGCAATTGCTTGTCAGATGTCGCGTAATATGGGTCGTTATGCCAGTAGGGTTAAGTTTTGTGAAATAGTTATAAATGGCAGTTACGATGGTGTTTACCTGCTCATGGAAAAGATTAAAGCCGATAAAAACCGTGTTGATATTGAAGAGTTAGATTCATTGACTATTGATGTAGATTCTATTAAGGGTGGGTATATTTATGAGGTATCACAATCAATAGCTGATATGGGTAATCGTAGAAATCTTAGATATCCCGATCCAGACTGGGCTAATACCAATCAGTATAATTACATAATTAATTACGACGATACATTTAGGGCATTAATGGAACAAAGTAATTATGCCGATGCTAAAACAGGATATCCAATAATGATTGATGTACAATCATTTATCGACGAAATAATTGTTCAGGAGGCAACAAAAAATTCCGATGCTTATGGTTGGAGCAGTTATTTTCATAAAAAAAGACATCAGAAACTTGCAGCCGGACCGGTATGGGATTTCGATCAGGCTTTATGCAACTCTACATGGAATGATGGAGATGTTATTGGAGAATGGAATATTACAAAGCCAATTACTTCAGTTCCCTTATTTTGGTCAAAATTGTTTAACGAACCTACATTTAAATATCTGTTTAAGAAACGTTGGTTTGAGCTTCGTAGCAGCGTTTTACATACCGATACTCTTGTTAGCATGATTGATGGATTTGCTCAGCAATTAGATGGGGCACAACAGCGTAATTATACTCGATGGCCAATTTTGGGTGTAGAGCTTTGGCGCAGTCTTCCGGGTTGGGATCAAAGAAATACTTATGAAAAAGAGGTCGATTACATGAAAACATGGTTTGTGAATCATCTTAATTGGATGGATCAGCAATTGGCTGTTGTTCCTGATGTTGTTATTCCTACTCCAAATTTGGTAATATCTGAAATAAACTATTCATCATTTAATGGGCCTGAAAGAGAATACCTGAAAGTTGAAAATGCCGGAATCACAGTAGTTGATTTAACAGGTGTGTTTTTCTCTGATGGTATCGAATATTCGTTTAATACCGGTGAAACTTTACAACCGGGCGATGCTGTATATTTGGCTTCAGATACAGTTGCTTTTAAAACTCGTTTTGGCGAGCCTGCAAATGGTATTTATTATGGGCAGTTAGATAATAAAGGTGAGAAAATTGAATTGGCAAATAGTTATGGGGTCACTATCGATAAAGTAGTTTATTCCGATACCTTACCTTGGCCAGTTGCTGACGAGGCTCATCCGGGAGCTATAAGATTAACTGATGTAATGGCCGATAACTCTTTGGCGGTAAATTGGGAGTTTGTTGAGAGTATTATCGATGTCCCTTCATTGGTTATTTCTGAAATTATGTATGATCCGGGCGAAGGTTCCGATTATGAGTTTGTTGAGATTGCAAATATAAGTGAGGATGATGTTGATATGACAGGTGTTTTCTTATCAGATGCGATTAATTATAGTTTTCCTGATGGTTATATTGTAAAAGCAGGAGATTTAATAGTAGTAGCATCGAGTAACTTACGTTTTAGTTCAAAATATGGATTTTCTGTTATTGGTGATTTTTCAGGTAAATTAGATAATGCCGGTGAACGTATTGTTTTACAGAATATTGCAGGTGGAATTATTGATGTTGTAGAATATGATAATGCACAACCTTGGCCTGTAATAGATCCATTGTTTCCTACGTCAATTGAATTAACTAATTTATTTGCCGATAACTCAAGAGGAGAGAACTGGAGACTTTCATCATTAATAAATGGATCGCCAATGTACAATACAAATACAGGTATAGATGTTATGTCCGATGATTTTCAGTTGACTGTTTTCCCTAATCCGGCTAATGATTTTATAAATATTAACGGTTCATTTGGTTACGATGATAATGTATTGGTTGAGATTATTGATATGATGGGAGTGAAACAAAATTCTATTAAAGTAATTAATAGAATAAATAGTTGTATTAGGCTTGATGTAAGTTCTTTAGTTAAAGGGTATTATTTAGTTCGTTTAACTAATAAATCGATACATAAAACTAAAAAGATATTGATTAACAGGTAAATATATTTATTAATTAAATGTTTTATTTATATGTTTAGTATTTGATGTAGTTTAGTTTTGAAATTTAGGTTTTTGGATTTATATTTAATTGTTACAAAAGCATCAAAAAAAACTTAACATTAAATAACTAAATTATGGGATTAAAAAAGCAATTCATGAAATCAAAACCCGAGTGTAAGGTTACATTTCGTCTTTCGAAAAAAGAAGTAGGTGACGTAAAAAAGGTAGCTATATTGGGGTCATTTACTAATTGGCAGGAAAAACCTGTTGAAATGAGCAAATTGAAAAATGGTGAGTTTTCGGCAGTTATTACACTCCCTTCTGATGGGAGTTTTGAATATAGATATTTAATTGATGATATACAATGGATGAATGATCCTGAAGCTGATGCTTATACTATAAATGAATTTGGTGGGGAGAATTCCATTATCTCAACAAATAATAATTAGGTTAATTTAAAATTTGTTTTTTTAATTTGTATTTCAATATTGAGGGTGTTCCAACAGTTTGGGATACCCTTTTTTTAAGATTATTTTGAAGTAAGTAATTTATTAAGAACGGTATATTGTTCATTTACGTTTTCTTCTTTTTGTTTTTTGGGTTTCAAATTGGACATTGTTTATATAATCCTATGATAAAATGGTTATTTTAGTTGGTTAAAAACCTGTAAAATTGATTTTTAATAATGGGTAGGTATCATTTTTTTATTACACTTTCATTTATTGTTCTTTTATTGTTTGTATTTGGAATTGTGACTAGTCAGAATGGACATTATTGGACACAGCAATACGGCAATAAATCAATGCTTTTAAGTGGTTCAGTTATAGGAGGAGTAGATGATTTGGGAGCAATTTATTATAATCCGGCTCGATTATCGCAAATTGAGAGCAGGGCATTTTTATTGAGTGCCGATTTGTATGAGTATAATTCAATGAAAATTATTGATGCCTTTGGAGATAATTCGGACATATCAAATTCGAGTTTTAACGCTTTGCCCGGTATTGCAGCAGGAAGGTTTTCGTTACCTTTTTTAAAAAAACACTCTTTTGGTTGGGCAATATTAACACGACAAAATTCTGATTTGAATATTTCATATCAAACAAAAGGTAATGGTGATGTTATAAAAAGTAGCATGGGAGGGGAGTTTTATGGAACAAGTATTTCAATTTCCAATAGGTTGAAAGAGCAGTGGTTTGGTTTCTCATGGGCTTATCCGGTAACAGATAGGTTGTCGGTAGGGGCATCAAATTTTTTGAGTTTGGGTAGTCAGGAGAAGGGTAATTTTGTGAATTTATATACTTTAACCTCGGCAAATGAAATAGCATTTTATCGCGAAAATAAAAATGTAAACTACAACAGATATGGGCTTTTGACTAAAGTTGGCATTTCATATAAATTAAAAAAAACAGTATTGGGTTTTACATTTAAAACACCACAATTGAATTTGAGTGGATCGGGGAGATATTCAAGTGAAGTTATATTTTTGGGTATAGAAAATATACATAAAGGGTCTGATGAACTTACAACCACCAGTCAGGATGGTTTAGAACTGAATTACCGAACACCATTGTCTGTTGGATTAGGTATTTCACATACATTTAAAAAAAATAAAATTCATTTTAGTGCGGAATATTTTGCTTCAAATGGTCAGTATTCATTAATAAAATCAAAAGGTTATGAAAGTCAGAGTTCGGGTGAGATATATCAGTTTGAACTTATTGAAAAAACTAACGATATATTTAATATTGGAATTGGGATAGAGATGCAGGTTAATGACAATATATCGGTTTATGGAAGTACAAGTACCGATTTTTCGTCAGTAGCATCCGATATAAATAGCTTTATCGGAAATAAAACTCTTATTTCAAATAGTATTATTAGTGCCGATTATTTTCATTTTGGAGGAGGAATTGAATTTCGAATACGTCGAACAGAAATAACATTGGGGGCATCGTATACTGGAGCACAACAGCAATTGGATAATGTATTTCATTATCCAAATAATGAAAATGAATTAGGTGTAATATCCGATCGACAAGGGAAATTAATTTGGGATAGGTGGCGATTTATGTTTAGTTTTTCAATACCTTTTTTGAAAGATATTCAACGAAAAATTGAAGGTAAAGTAAATTGGTAATTATTTTTTTTATTAACAAACAATTTTTAGTCATGTGGATATAATATTTTAAAGCGTAATGTATTTGCGTATATTTGAAATCTGAAAAATGAATGATTTGTTATGGAAATGAAGCTTAAACATAATACTATCCGGATGTTGGTTAAAGGAGGTGCAATTACTCCATCTCATTTGCTTCAAATTCTTGATGTAGCACGTAAAGCAGGCAATAAAGGAATTAGTTTTGGGTCGAGGCAGGATATTATTTTTCAGTTTTCTAATAGTAATTCAGATAGTTTTTTTAAAGAATTATCGGAATTAAAGATGGATTATATTTTAAATACAGGGAATGCATCTCGTCGTCAAAATATCGTTTCTTCTTTTGCTGCATCTGATATTTTTCTTAATACCCAATGGTTAACCTCGAACCGTTATCTTGATATTTTAAAAACCTTTACTTTCCCTCATTTATTACGAATTAATATATCAGATCCCAGGCAAAGTCTGGTTCCTTTATATTATGGCAATTTAAATTTTGTAGCATCTCATAGGGATGATTGTTGGTTTTTGTTTTTAAGATTGCCATCAGATTATGAACGTGTTATGTGGCCGGCATTAATTAAATCGGCCGATTTGTATAAAGTTGCAAAAGCAATTGAAAGTACTTGGTTAAATAAAAATAACATAAATATAAATTCGTTATTTGAAAGTGTTAATTCAAATATCGATCATGAAATAATTGATATTGATTCACCGTTGGTTGAGCCCCAATACCAGGCAGAGGATTATGAGGGATTTGGTCGTATGCACTCGTCTGATAACTATTGGGCAGGTTTTTATTGGCGTAATAACCGGTATGATATTGGTTTTATGGAAGAGATGTGCCGATTATGTATTAAGACAGGAGTAGACAGGTTGGCATTAACACCATGGAAATCGTTTATTGTTAAAGATATTGAAGAGAAAAACCTGATACACTGGAAAGCACTCGATGGACGTTATGGTATTACCATGCGTCATTCGGCATTTGAACTAAACTGGCATTTGCCTCTTGGAAATAATGATGCACTTAGGTTAAAGAGGTTTATTGTTCGAAAGTTTGATAAAAAGGATGTGTGTGTGCATGGTTTAACATTTGGAATATCAACTGATTACGAACTTCCATTTTGTACAGTAATGATTAAAGAGAACCCTATTGCTCCATTTTTACGATCATTTGATTTTTTAAAAACCTACGATGTGGAGGTTGCCGATCATTATAATCCTAATAAATGTAAGTATTATAGCTTTGTTAATGGATGCCGTCATCATCAATTACCTAATGTTTTAGCAAAAGTAACTTTGTTGTTTTTCGAGAAATTTATTCCCGGGCTTTATTCCGAAAATATTTATTCCGAAGGAGAATAGAATAGAATTAAAGCAAGTAGTTAATAGCGGTGTTATTCTTCAATAAACAATTGATAATAAGGGGTGTTTTCTAATATTTGTGATGCTCTAAAACTATTGTCTTTAGTTACATATACCGAAATTGTTTCAAAAACATTGTTTCCAACATACATACTTAATGCTGATGACGCAGGATGATCTGATTTTAAGATGGAGTATATTCCTGTTTCCTGTAAAACATGCTGAATCTCTTCGGCAATTGCTTTATCGTTTACTTTAACTAAAGAAACTAATTCATTATTGTTTTCATTCATCTTAAATAATTTATTAAGTAAATCGCATGATGAATTATATCCGTGTTTCCCGATTTATCGGGATAAATTGTGATTAACAAATCATGCTTGTTTCATATTATTATCATTTTTTTATAAAAAATCAATTTACAATATTTCACAATAAAACGCTAATAATCAAATGTGAAGAAATATTGAATAACGTTAATTTTTTGGTTTGAGTATTGGTTTTTAATTAGCTTAAAAGAACTTTTTGTCTAAAAATTATTTTAATCTATATTTGCACACTTAAAATGGTCTCGTAGTTCAACGGATAGAATAGCAGTTTCCTAAACTGTAGATATGGGTTCGATTCCCGTCGGGACTACTTTTTAGCCTGTATGTAATTTATATGCAGGCTATATTTATTTTTAAAATAACCACCTTAATGTCTGTTTTTTTTTAAAAAAATGTTTTAATACTATTGTGCTTAGTTATTAATAATTATTTATCGGTACAGTCTTTAGAATTGCCTTTTAATAGTATTATTCTAGATAAAAAAATTGTAATATAAAATATGTCATCTTTGTTATAAATTTCGCTGTTCTGTAGAAGTTAATCTGTCAGAGTAGAACATTGATAATATCAGAAAACCACATTATATTTGAGTAACACAAAATAATTACTCAATACATTAAATAGCAAGTTATGGAAAATAAACAAAACTGCGAAAATTGTATTATGCGGGCTAAGTACGATAAGAACCCCAAATCATTTGTTGGTAGGTTTTGGCGATGGCATATTAAGTTTTGCCCTGGTTGGAAGCAGTATATGAAAAGTATTGATGATAGTAAAAAATTAGCGATTGTTGAACAATATAATATTAAATTAAAGGTCTGAAACTGAATAATATTGAGTAAATTAAACTATTTCGGATAAGAATTGAAAATCAATAATTTTTTTCAACTACAACACAAAAGAATATTTATTCAATCGATGGTTGTAGTTGGCACAAAGACTATTATTGCGACAGTTCACAAATTTATTGCATCATTAATGGTTTTTTCAATTTCTTTAATATTAAACGGTTTGCTGAAATATTTAACAATTAATCCGGAGTTAAGAGCTTCAAGTATTTCTGTATTTATTTCATAACCTGTTAATATATAATATTTTTTATCAGGGAATTTTTCTTTTGCTTTTCGAATAAATTCTATTCCAGTCATCTCGGGCATTTTCATATCACTAATAACGATCAAAACATCTAATTCTTTGTTTAAGAGTTCATAACCTTGAAACCCATTACTTGCAACAAAAACATCATATTTTTTAGCAAAATTTATTTCAAATAGTTTAAGATTAATTGGTTCATCATCAACATACAGTATTTTGGTTTTCATGGTACTTATTTTAATGGAAAGGTTAGTATTACTTTTGTTCCTTTATTAACTTCTGATTCGAATTTCATTTCTCCATGAAGTTCTTTCATGATATTTTGTGTTATTGACAATCCAAGTCCGGTACCTTCTCCTGGCGGTTTTGTAGTAAAAAACGGATCAGTAATTTTCGATAAATAGTTCATTTCTATCCCTATACCATCATCAATAATCTCAACAGTTGCTTCTGAACCAATAATTTTCGTTGAAATTATTATGTTTCCTTTAACAAGTATTGCCTGAATGGCATTCACAATTATATTAATAAATACCTGATGCAACTGGCTAACATTACCTATAACAATAATGGGATCCTTTAAGTATCTCTTTGTTAAATCAACTTTATACTTAAGTTTGTTGTGCAATATGGTTAAGCAGTTATCAATAATGGCATGAATATCGCAGGCTTCATCCATATTCTCATTGAGTTGGCTAAATTGATTAAGACCTTTTACAATACTTGAAATTCGCTCAATGCCTACTTTCATACTATCTAGTAATATATTAGTTTTTGAAATTTCTTTACTTCCATGTTCATCAAAATAGGTTTCAAGTCCAATATATGCTCCCATCAAATAATTCAACGGATTGTTTACTTCATGAGCCACACCCGCTGTTAATACGCCCAATGATGCCATTTTTTCGGTTTGTATTAATTTTTGTTGAGTGGTTTTAATTAATTCAATGGCCTCGTTAAGTTCATTATTTTTCTGGGCAATAATTTCACTTTTTTCAAAAAGTTCTTCATTTGTCAAACTTAATTCTTCATTTGAAGCCTCCAATTCTTCCGTTCGTTCTTTTACTAATTCTTCAAGTTTTAAATTATAATTCTTAAGTTGTTCTTCGAGTTTTTTTCGTTCGGTAATATTGATATTTGAACGCAAAACGACTTTTTGGTCATTAATAGTAACAATAATTGCTGATATATATAATTCGTGCCTCCTGCCATTTTTATCAGTGGTTGAAATCTCAAAATTTTCGACAAATCCTTTGTCTTGTAATAATTCATTAATAATAAATTCTTTTCCATCTTCTGTAGTGATGCCAAAATCATTAATGGTTTTTCCAATTGCATCATCAGGATTTAAGCCTAAATCATTGCAAAAAGCTTTATTAACCATTATAAATTTTCCATCCATATCGGATAATGTCATGGATAATGGTGTTGATTCAAAGAGTGTTTTAAATAGTTCATTGCTTTGCCTTAAATCATTTTCAACTTTTTTTATCTGGGTTAAATCGTAAATTACACCCCTAAATCCTACTGGTTTTTCGTTTTCAATAATTGGAGCTGAAAATATTTCCATGGGGAAGGTGCTTCCATCTTTGCGCAATCCCAAATATTGGTTTCCGTGAGTTTGTTTTCCATTTAATATGTTTTGAATGCTTTCGCGCACCCGGCTACGATCATTAACCTCAATAGTATCAATAACATTCAAACCTTGACTAACTTCCTGTTCCGTATAGCCAAACATAGTAGTGCCTGCTTTATTAATGAATGTTAGTTTGCCATTTAAATCTGATTCATAAACAGTTTGAGGCAGTAAAAAGGTTGTTTCCCTGAATTTTTGTTCACTTGCGCGCAATGCCCTTTCTGCTTTTACACGTTCCGAAATATCCTGATGAATAACAATAATTGATCGTAAACTGCCATCGGTTTTGCGAACGGGGTAAAAGTCGCTCTGGACAGTTTTAAACAGACCCTGTCCAATCGATTTTGCAAGGTCATACTCCACAGCCGGTAAACGCACCCGCTCACCTATAAATGCCTGCTTAACAAGTTGCATTAATCCAAGTGCCTTTAATTGTAGATCGTTCAACATATTGTAATTGAATGAATTCGAAGAATCAGAATTAATGCCCCAAAGTTTTCTTCCGGCCTCATTAATATAAAGTAGGGAGCCATCAGGCGCAAAAATCTGCATGCTAAAAGAAGATTGCTCCATAATACTACGGAACCGATTCTCACTTTCTTTTAATTCCTCTTCAGCTTTCAATCTGTCCGAAATATCAATAATAACACCACTAAGCCCTATAAACTTTCCATCTTCTTTAATCACATTTGAGAAAACCTGAACAGGGAATTTTTCACCATTTTTTTTAACAGCAGTGTATTGATTTCCACATCTATTACCTTGTTTTATTTTAAAAATATTGGCGTTAATAAACTCTTTTTCTACAATAAGTGAAGAAATATTGACTCCCTGTTTTAAATCCTCTTCTGTATAACCAAAACTTCTAAATCCTGTCATATTTGTATATATCACCCTGCCTTCAATATCGGCCTCATAAACAGTAATAGGTAATAATTCGGTGAGTTCCTTATATTTTTTCTTGCTCTGTGCAAAATCCCTTTCAATTTTTATTCTTTTAGTAAAATCTCTTTCGGCATTTTCAAGAGCTTTCTTATTTACTGAGTAGATTCCATATCCTATAAACCCCACAAATGTAAATGCTACCGAAACACCAATAATGTAATCCCATATATTGCTTTGAATAACAACATTCTCTTCTTTAAAAAAAGCCATAAAAATGAAAACCATTATGATATTAAATCCTGAGTAAAGCACAATAGAAAAACGATGCTTGCCAATTAATAAAGGCATCATCGATAAAGCAATAAAAACATTAATCACAGTATTTATTCGTGTTAGCATAATTTTATTTTCAAGGAACATGATAATCCAGATGATTAACATAACAAAGGTTGGAACGAGATGGGATGTCAAAATAAAATTACCTTTGATTAGCAACCATAAGCTACCAAATAATAAAATAAACAGGATTAACAAAGGGGTAAGTATAGTTAAATGGGTTGAATCATCAATGTGAGTAATCGGATGTGTTGTTAAACGAAAAACAATAAGCAAAAACACAGAAATTAATCCTGTAATACATAGATAATATATATACTTTGATCTTTCCTGAGTAATGAAATCATAGTTATTATACTTTTTTAAAAGTTTAGGTAATTTTTTCTCCATAAGAGTAAACGTTAATTATGCTTTGTAAACAGCATAATGTCAATACCATAACTGCATCGTGCTTTGTTTTGTAATAACACTTATATTCAAATTAATCTAAAAAAGTTATTTTATCAAATAAATTTTGACTGTCTTTAGTAAACAAGCTTTTTTCGAGTTTAGCTGTATTGTTAATGAGAAACGGATTTGTTATTTATGCTTATTGTATTAACATGTTTTACTCAAAATGGTAACATAGCAGAACACGATACTTAAAATTTATATTTTAAAAACATATTTTCTTATTTTTGTTTTTAACCAAATTAAACTGCCATTTGTATCAGATTACAAATTGGGCATGAATTAATATATTATGGTAGTTAATAAAACAAGTGAAGTATTCACGAGTTATAAGTTATTAATCGATGCGCTATTGTATATCTCATTATATCAGATAGTTAACGTAAATATATTCAAGTGAAATTTTTATTTTTATTAATCACACTCTGTACGTATAGTTTTGTTTCATATTCAGCTCAAAGTGGTATATTTTATTTTAATAAAAAAAATGAAAGGGTAAGACCAGAAGAGGCTTTTATTTACAGACCCTTACCCGAAAAAGTTGATTCAGGTTATATTATACGTGATTATTTCAAAGCTTCAGATATACTTCAATTTGTTGGATTTTCTATTACGGGTAAAAATAATAAAGCTATTGAAAACAGTTTTGAAGGGGAATTTATTCAATACCATGAAAATGGAAATATCATGGCGACTGGCTTTTTTTCTAATGGGTTAGTAAATGGTCGTTACACGCAATATGACGAAGATGGTAATGTTTTAAGTTCGTGTATTATTAAAAAAAAGAAGCCATTTGATGGAACGTATTTTTCGAAAGAGAATAAGTATAGTTATTTAGCCACTTATGAAGCTGGGGTTTTAAAACATCAGGTGATTAGTGGGTTATATGAACAAACAAAGGCGCGGTTCGAGATTTTTTTTAATGATAATGGCTCGGAATTAAGAAAGTATTATGATAATAATGGCGAATTGATTGGATCAAGCACGTGGACTTCAAAGTTTAGTCCCGATAATGGAATTGTGGTATATTATAATTTAGAACCATTTTCTGTTAGGCGAGTTGTTCAACGTAAAAAGGGATTATATGTTAATCCTGTTCGGTATTATTACACTTCGGGCAATTTGAAACAGGAACGGTTTTACGATACAAGCAAAAAACTAAAGTCAATTATTAGTTATACCGATGATGGAGATTGTATTGGAGAGTTGGTTTATAAAGATGAAAAACCGTATGATGGTGTTGAGGCATCATTTGGTGGATATATAGAATTGAATACCATTGATGAAACCATTGAGTATAAAAATGGATTGAAACATGGTGAGTCCACTATATATATAGATGATATGGGCTGGATATTGAAAAATTATTATGATAATGGAGTTTTAGTTGATACTTCAAAAGTCTATAACAAACTGGGAGATATACTTTACACAATGACTTATAAAGAAGGGAAAATGTGGAATGGCACAATTCCCGGAAATTGGTATGATCTTCTTACTTATGAAAATGGTGAATTGTTGACCGACACTGTTTTTTTTGATTATGGTAATCCACAAATTATTACCAACTATTATGGAAATACAAAAACACGAAAATATTATAATAGTAAGAATCTGTACCTGGGTGAGGCAACAATTGTTAATGATACCATTGTTAGTGGTATTAAGGTTACTTATTATTCTCATAACTCTATAGAATATGCTGCCCTGATTAAAAGCTATGAGGGTGGCAATCTTGTTAAAGAGTGCGTTTATAACCGCGATGAAGAATTAATTAGTGAGGTTGTTAAAAATGGTTTGTCATTGTACAAAAATACCCTTACCGGAGAAGTGGTTACATGTATATTTAAAAACGGTCAGCCCATTACAGGTACTGTTTTCGAGTATTCTGGCAGAGAAATGTATATGTTGAAGGAAATAAACTACTTAGAAGGTCAAAAACATGGTGTTTGTAAATTATACGGAGTCTATCCGAATTATAAGACTTACATACATGGTTCCTTACACGGGTTATGTGAATATGCCGATGACTACTTGCGAGTAAATGAAATGTATTTCAATGGTAAGTTGCATGGTGAAACTAAGTTCTTTTTCGGTGATGATATTTATTCTGCTAATTATGATAATGGAAATGTTGTTGATGGCGATGTTCTTATTTCTGATAATTCCGGAAGAGTTGTTTTAATGTCATATAAAAACGGAGTTGAACGGAATATTACTATATATAACTCAATGGGTATTGTTGATAAGGAAATGTATCGTTATAATAATAAATATTTGGTTGAAGCTCTAACTCTGTTAACACAGGATAATTACCGTAAACTATCACTTTCATTTAATAATGATTCAACATATTCGGGTGAGTTGTATTATAATAATTGTTATTTCAATTTACAAAACGATACAATACTTGAACTTAAGCAATACGATTCTAATAATGTATTATTAATTGATGAAATTAAACAAGGCGAAACGTATTTGCATTATATGTATTATTTCAATGGTGTTTTGAAGCAAAAATATGCATATAATAGACTGGCGATACATGGCTCTGTTTATAGTTATGATATTAATGGAAAACTTATTGCCAGAGGTTATTACAACAATTCAGTTCCTGAAAAAGGTAAATATTGTTTTTTTAAGGGTGCTTCTGATGATGAATATATTATTCTTAGAATTAATCGTAGAAAAATAATAGCAGAATTATATAAAAATAATAACAAAGAGAGTGTTTTGATGACCAAGCCAATTGACAATAAGGCGAATAGAAAGTCTATTATACGAGACTTCTTATCAGACTTAAGAAATGAGAATTTGGATTATGATATTCCTTATGGAATAAAAACATTAAGGAATAGTAGAGATCTTGATTCGGTGTTGAGGTGTTATTGATTTTTTTGTTGAAAATCATTATTATAGTTTGTTAATCTTTTATAACTAATAAATTATGAGGTATTTATGGCATATTTGTCTTTAACTTGTTGGCTTTAATTACATTGTAAATCAGTCAAAAATCTAATGATCTATTATCATAAAGCCGATATAAATTAATCGTGTTATTAAGAAACCATTCTTTATATGTAATATGCTAATAAAGAATGATTTCCTTGGTATACATCAAAACTCCACATCAACTGCCAACCAGCACGAAACCGCTTTACCTCTTTGGCGACCTGGGTTCCATTGGTTTAGTTCAGTTATTATCTTAATGGCTGCTTCTGCCTCTTTAGTGGTTGCATTTGTTATTGCTTCAACTTCTTTGACTTCCCCTTTTTCTGTTACTTTAAATTTTACTTTTACCGAACCTTCATAACCCTCTTTGCTTTTCGAATAGGTCATTGAATAGAGCATGCGCCAAAAATGTTCAAAGCCTCCAATGTACTTAGGAGCATTTTCAACAATGAAAAATACTGGTTCATCATTATTTATATTTGTCGGAGTAGGTGTTGGAGTAATGTCTTTTTTTATTTTTTTTTCTTCTAATGGGGCAGGTGTTGGTAACTTTTTACCTTTAAACATATCACGATATTTTCCTGGATCAATAAGCAAAGTTTGTTCCTTCATTGTAATATCAATCTTTTGTTCATTGGTAATTTTTACCTTTTCAGTTTTATAACCTACGAATGATATAACGAGTTCATCATCTTTATTTGCATCAATCTCAAAAAAGCCTTCTTTATTTGTAACTGCGCCTCCAAGCATTCTTCCATTTGAACTCGACATTACAGCAACAGTAGCTCCGGGTAATCCTTCAGTAATAATTTTTTGTTTTATAGCACCCGTTTCTTTATTCATGATTTCCATGGTATCAGCAGTTTTTAATACTTTTCCTATTGCATGAATTTTTTTTACATTTTTACTAGATGATGCTTTTCTTAATTCCATAAACAGATCTGCATTAGGATTCTTAATCTGAAAATGTTCACTAATGTATCCTTCCTTTGAAAACAGAACTTCATCACCAATACTTACATGAATATTAAAACTGCCATCATCATTAACAATAATGCTTTCACCTGTTCTAACATTTGTAACTTGAGCACCCCGAATGGGCTTTCCTAAGCCACATATTAGCTTTCTTTCATATAATCCTGTTTTAATGTTTAACACCTCCTGTGTATCAGTCGGTACTGACTCTTTGACAAAACCTTTGAAAATAAATGTTGGAGCTTTTTTAACATCAGAAACTTTCTTAAGATTTATGTGAAATCCATGGTATTTTTCAGGATGTGTAGACTTATTTTTTATTGTAATTCTTTGAGTTACATATCCATCAGCTAAAAAAGAAAGTTCATCACCAATTGAAACATTAATACTAACCTTTCCAGTACTATCAGTTTCTACTCTCTCATTTGTTCTTGGATTATAAACAGTTGCTCCAATAGATTTAGTTTTAGACGCAATAATTTTTTCTGTATACTTACCTGTTTTTACATCTATTACTTGGGCAGTATCAGCATCCCAAACTCCAACTATCCCTCTTAATACGAAAGAGCCATCTTGATAACTTTTTTTCCTTGTTTGTTCCTGTTCTTTTACTTGTTGCACCTTCATCACATACTCAGGTTTACTAAACGCCCACAGCATTAGACCAATAGCGGGCAATAGAAGCAGCATTTTTAGCGGCCTCCATTTGGAATTTTTCACTTTTTTCATCATTTTTAATCGCTTTTTATTACGGGAGTCACGGAAGTGATTAGCTAGCACGATTGCTTCCGCTCCCATTGTTTCACATATAATTGATTTTAAATACGCGTCTATTGTAACGCCCGAATCGAGTACGCCTTTGTCGGCAATAAATTCGAGGTTTTGTTTCATCAATCGCCCGTAGTACCAAACCAGCGGATTGAACCAAAATACCATTATCACCAGCTCACTCAACAACATGTCAACCCAGTGATTTTGCTTTAAATGAATACGTTCGTGAATGAGTATCTCTTCTTTTGCAGGATTCAAATACGAGCGATCACCAACAAAAATTCTGTTCCCCAATACATATGGCGATTTTATTTGAGGATGAATACAAACTTTTACTCCACCCCATTCAATCTTTTCACTTTGAACATACCGCTTAGTAATATAGAGCAGTTGCCACAGTAATCGAATTACAAAAAATAGCATGCCAATCAAATACCCAAAATAAATGAAGTCCATCAGACTGATCTCTTTCACTGGAGAAGCAATTATTTTACTCGCAACCGGAGCATTTTCGACCGGCATAGGAATATATGTCTCCGTTGGTTGAACATTGGGAACATACGGGATTGTAACACGGTAAACAATTTCGGCCAATGGAAAAATTAGGATGGCAATCAATCCGGTTAAAAAGAAATAGCGGTTTGCCCGGTAGTTGGTATCATTCTTTAACAAAATGTGATAAAAAACGATTAACAATGCCGAAATGATGGCTGACCGGAGAATATATACTTCAAGATTCATTGATTCAAGTTTAAAGTTGGTTACTTTTTTGACTCCTTGTCATTTTCACTGTCCGATGCTTTTAACAATGTTTCCAAATCGGAGAGGCTCATATTGTTATCTTTGGCAAAAAAAGTGGCCAGTCGGGCAAAGCTTCCATTGAAGTAATTTTTTAGTAAATGCTTCATCTGGTACGACGAGTAATCTTCTTTGCTGATAAGTGGAAAATAGATATAAATATTTCCATCGGCCTTAAAATCGACAAACTCTTTCGACTTTAACACTTTCAAAACCGTTGCAACGGTATTGTATGCTGGTTGTTTTTCATCAAATCCGTTGAGTACATCTTTTACTGTTCCCTTGCGCAAATTCCATAGTATTTGCATTACTTCTTCTTCGGCTTTTGTAAGTTGTTTCATGAAATCCATAACTACTATATTTTTAGTACTATAAATATAGTACTATTTCTTTAAGAGACAATTTTTTTGTTTTATTTTTTTGCTATTCTGATTTTATTAACATAACAAGGTAATTTTGCATTAAGGATATTAAAATACCTTAATTAAACAGGTATTTTAAACTATCAACCTGATAAATTGTTATTTTTGCTCCTTTATATCAACATTTTGCTTGATTTTTGTTTTATATAAATGGACAAGAAAGTAGTTACAGTAGCTGAAAAACAATATTTACTTGATACACGCTATTTGGCAATGGCTCGAATATGGGCTCAAAACAGTTATTGTGTGCGACGTCAGGTTGGCGCAATTCTGGTTAAAGATAAAATGATTATTAGCGATGGTTACAACGGCACACCAGCAGGGTTTGAAAATGAGTGTGAAGACTGTGAAGGGTCAACAAAACCTTATGTTCTCCATGCCGAAGCTAATGCAATTACTAAGGTTGCCCGATCTAACAATAGTAGTGAGGGTGCTACTCTTTACATTACTGCTTCACCTTGTATTGAGTGTGCAAAATTAATTATCCAGGCAGGTATTATTCGTGTTGTTTTTTCGGAAAAATACCGTACAGATGACGGCATAAAATTGTTACAACGGGCTAATATTGAAGTTATTCACATTGAAGATTCTTCTGATAATAATATATAATATGACCATAAAAAATACAAAACGACAAATTGTACAACCACTTTTATTTGCAGCAGTGCTTATTCTTGGTATTTATCTGGGGCGTGTTTTAACTGTTCAATCTCACGGTATTGGTGGTAATAAGCTTTTAATATATCCTCAAACCAACAAAATTGAAGCAATGCTCAATCTTATTAGAGATGAGTATGTCGATACTATTAATAAAGATCAATTGGTCGAATCAATTATTCCTGAGTTATTAAAAAATCTTGATCCTCATACAGTTTATATACCGGCTAAAGATTTGCAATCGGTTAATGAAGAGCTCGATGGTAACTTTGGTGGTATTGGCGTTCAGTTTAGTATGCAAACTGATACGGTATTGGTTATTAGTGTTATCTCGGGGGGCCCATCTGAAAAAGTTGGTATCTTGCCCGGAGATCGTATTGTTTCTGTAAATGATACAATAATTGCTGGAGTGAAACTGCCTTCGAATGATGTGGTGAAAAAATTAAAGGGGCCAATTGGCACTAAGGTTAAAGTGGGTGTAATCAGGCGAAATCTTACAACACCTCTCGAATTTGAAATTACTCGCGGATTGATTCCTGTTTATAGTGTTGATGTGGCTTATATGATTACTAATGATATTGGTTACATTAAAATAAACCGTTTTGCCCGTACTACTTATAATGAGTTTATTACTGGTGTGGCTAAACTTAAAGCATATAATTGTAAAAATATTATTATTGATTTAAGGGGAAACTCAGGCGGATATTTAGATATCGCTTATGCTATGATTAATGAATTTTTGGGTGCAGGTGAAATGATTGTTTATACTGAAGGAAAATCGAATCCCCGAAATGAGTTGAAAGCCGATGGATCGGGGAGTTGTATGGATACTAAAGTAGCTGTGTTGATTGATGAATTCTCGGCTTCGGCAAGTGAAATTTTTGCCGGTGCTATTCAGGATAATGACAGGGGTGCTATTATCGGTCGTCGATCGTTTGGTAAAGGATTAGTGCAGGAACAAATTCCGTTACCTGATGGTTCAGCTATAAGGCTTACTGTGGCTCGTTATTATACTCCTAGTGGACGATGTATTCAAAAGTCTTACGAAAATGGTATTGAGAATTATTATCACGATATAATGGAGCGTTTTGAAAACGGTGAGTTTTATCAACAAGATAGTATTCATTTTAATGATTCATTGGCTTATAAAACAAAAGATGGGCGTGTTGTTTATGGAGGGGGAGGTATTATGCCCGATATTTTTGTGCCACGCGATACATCTGGATACACACCATTCTATTACAAATTAAGAGAATCGGGCATTATTTATCAGTTTTCTCTTGAATATGCCGACAAGCATCGCGATAAATTGGCTAAATTTATTAGAGCTGAAGATTATGAAAAAGAACTGCCTGATGATTATTTGAAAAATCAGCTAATTAGTTTTCTTAACAATAAAAAAATAAAGTTTAATAACGATCAATATATCTTGTCACAAAAATTGATTTGTACCGATTTAAGAGCTTATATTGCTCGTAATATTATTGATAATGATGGTTTTTATCCAATAATTTTAAAGTCTGATGAAATTGTTATTCAGGCAATTAAAAGTTTTGAAAATTCCGATTTAATAATGGAGCTTAAGAACGAGGTAAAATGACATTAATAAGAATTATTTTCTTTTTTATTATTTTTTATTACTTGTTTAAATTAATAGGTAGATATATTTTGCCCTGGCTGATAAAGAAATTTTTTAACCGGATGACTCAACAGCAAAGTAATGTTTATCAGCGAACGAAACAGGAGTATAAAAAAAAGGAAGGTGAAGTAACAGTTCATTATAATACTGATAAAAATAAAAAGCGGCGATCAGATAACGAAGGTGATTACGTTGATTACGAAGAAATAAAATAATTTCAATCTCAATAAATGAGAAAACATTACGATTTTTTAGTCATTGGATCGGGAATAGCCGGATTGAGCTATGCTTTGAAAGTGGCTGATTATGGAAAAGTAGCTATTGTTACTAAAACGCAGGTTCAGGAAACTAACACATCCTATGCACAAGGTGGAATTGCATCGGTTATGTATGATCCCGATAATTTTGAAAAACACGTTTTTGATACGTTGGTTGCAGGTGATGGTTTGTGCGATGAAGAAGTGGTTCGTAAGGTCGTTGCTGAAGCTCCCGATATGATTAGGTTTCTTATCGAAAAGGGGACAAACTTTGACAAAAATACGGATGGTAAATTTGATCTGCATCGCGAAGGTGGTCATTCCGAGTTTCGTATACTTCACCATAAAGATAATACCGGGAACGAAGTTCAACGTGCACTTGATGAAGCAATTCGTATGCATAAAAATATTGATATTTTGGAGCATCATTTTGCTGTTGATCTTATTACTCCTCATCATTTGGGGCATATACTTGAGCCATGGATGAAAAATAACGTTTGCTATGGGGCATACATTTTAAATAAAACATCATTAAAAGTTGAAACTTATCTTGCAAAAGTAACCTTAATGGCTACCGGGGGTGTTGGAAGTGTTTACCAGGCTACCACTAATCCCTTAAATGCTACAGGCGATGGTATTGCTATGGTTTTTAGAGCAAAGGGGATTCTTGAAAATATGGAGTTTGTGCAGTTTCACCCAACCTCGTTATACAATCCTGCTGAGCGACCTTCATTCCTTATTACCGAAGCAATGCGTGGGTTTGGAGGTATATTGCGTCGTACAAACGGACAGGAGTTTATGTATGAATACGACGAACGAGGTTGTCTTGCTCCTCGTGATATTGTTGCCCGTGCTATCGATAATGAATTGAAAAATTCGGGAGAAGAGTTCGTTTATCTCGATGTTACTCATAAAAAAGCTGAAGAGATAAAAGAACATTTTCCTAATATTTGGAATAAATGTATGAAGTTGGGAATTGATATTTCGAAAAATTATATTCCTGTTGTACCTGCTGCTCATTATATGTGCGGAGGAATAAAAGTAGATATTAATGGTCAAAGTTCCATTAAAAATCTTTTTGCTGCCGGTGAGTGTTCTTCAACCGGTTTGCATGGAGCCAATCGTTTGGCTTCAAATTCATTGGTCGAAGCTGTTGTTTATGCCAATGCTGCTGCAAAAGCCAGTATCGAGACTGTAAAAATCAGTTATTTTAATGAATTAATTCCTGATTGGAATGATGAAGGTACCACGTTACCCGAAGAGATGGTTCTAATTACTCAATCAAATAAAGAGGTTGAGCAAATAATGAGTAATTATGTTGGAATTGTTCGTACAAATATTCGCTTAAATCGTGCTCTCGACCGTCTCGAAGTTTTATATCGCGAAACCGAGACATTGTATCAAAAATCAACCGTTTCTCAAAAAATTTGTGAGTTACGTAACAAAATTAATGTTGGATATCTTATTATTAAGATGGCTAAAAAGCGAAAAGAGAGTCGAGGATTGCATTATAATGTTGATTATCCCGAAAAGTTAGAGATATAATTGATTATAAGTAAAAATTTTATTCCCATCATTTGCATTAACGTATTGATGGGAATTTTCATTTTATTACAAGTCCACTTTTCATAGCCAAGTATATATCCTTTTTCTATCTTTATCAAAAATTATGCTTCAATGACAAAAGATTCAGAAAAAAGACTGTTCCTATTAGATGCTTATGCATTGATTTATAGAGCCTATTATGCATTTATCAGAAATCCACGAATCAACTCCAAAGGTTTTAATACCTCTGCAATATTTGGGTTTACCAATTCACTTTTAGAAATCCTTTCGAAAGATAATCCAACTCATATTGCTGTTGTTTTTGATCCCTCCGGTCCTACATTTCGCCACGAACAATATCCCGATTATAAAGCTCATCGTGATGAGACGCCTGAAGATATTCGTAAATCAATTCCATATATTAAGCAACTTATCGAGGCTATGAATATTCCGGTTATTGTGAAAGATGGCTTTGAAGCTGATGATGTTATCGGAACGCTATCTGTTAAAGCTTCTCAAAACGGGTTTACAACATATATGGTTACTCCTGATAAAGATTATGCTCAATTGGTTAACGATAAGGTATTTATGTACAAACCTCGTAGTAAGGGTGGTGATATTGATATATGGGGTGTTGATGAAATAAAGGAAAATTTTTCGGTTGATAATCCTTTACAGATAATTGATATTCTTGCCTTATGGGGCGATTCGGCCGATAATATTCCAGGATGTCCAGGTATTGGAGAAAAACGGGCAAAAGAGTTAATTTCTGAATTCAAATCGATCTCTGGTATATATGAAAATATTAATTCAATTAAAGGAAAACTTAAAGAGAATCTGGAGAATTTTAAGCAACAGGTTGAATTATCATATCATTTAGTAACAATTAACACCGAAGTGTCGGTTGAGTTTAACGAAAATGAATTGTTGAAAGAGAAGCCAAATATGGAGCATCTTATGTCACTGTTTGACGAGCTGGAGTTTAAAACTCTAGGTGCCCGAATCAGAGATATGTTTGCTCCTCCTCCTGCCCAAGGCTCGCTTTTCGATATGCCCGTAACAACAGAGGTTGTTAAATCTGAACCAATGCCGTCAAAATATAAATCAATACATGATGTAAATCATTCTTATTATTTAATTGATAATGAAATGGCAATTATGTCATTGGTTTCTGAGTTAAGTTTGCAAAAAGAGTTTTGTTTTGATACTGAAACAACATCTATAGATATTCAAAAGGCCGAGTTAGTGGGAATCTCCTTTTCATTTAAAGCGCATGAAGGTTATTATGTGCCTATTCCTACAAACCAGGATGAAGCATTTTCGATTGTACAATCATTTGCTGATGTTTTTACCGATAATAATATATTAAAAATTGGCCAAAACATTAAATTTGATATTTCCATATTAAATAAATACAATATTAAAGTTAAAGGCCCTTTTTTCGATACAATGATAGCTCATTACCTTATTAATCCGGGCTTAAAACATAACATGGA
Source organism: Bacteroidales bacterium (assembly GCA_016935595.1). The sequence goes on along the minus strand of JAFGQQ010000194.1, from coordinate 38,602 downwards.
CTTTTTGTCCGAAACTTACCTTAATTACAGACCTGTTGAAATTGAAGAACTAATTGGTGCCAAGGGCAAAAAGCAAGGTAACATGAGAGATGTTCCTCTGGAGCAAATAATAGAATACGCTGCCGAAGATGCCGATATTACTTTTCAATTAAAAGAAATTCTTAAAAAAGAGGTTGACGATGCAGACCTTACGCATTTTTTTGAAACGGTTGAATTGCCATTAATGGAGGTTTTAACCGATATGGAGGCTACAGGTGTTCGGATTGATGCAGATGAACTTAATAATTATGCAAAAGAGCTTAATATTAAACTTAATGGAATTGAGCAAAATATTAAAAATATTGGAGGTGACGATTTAAACGTTTCCAGTCCTAAACAAATTGGTGAACTATTATTTGAAAAACTTAATCTCGATCCTAAAGCTAAAACTACCAAAACTGGGCAGTATAGTACCGATGAAGAAACACTTCAAAAATTAAAAGATAAGCACGAAATTATTTCAGATATTCTTCAATATAGGGGGTTAAAAAAACTTTTAAGTACTTATGTTGAGGTTTTACCTACTTTAATTAATAATAAAACTAAAAGATTACATACATCATATAATCAGGCAATTGTAGTAACTGGCAGACTAAGTAGTACTAATCCAAACCTGCAAAATATTCCTATTCGTGATGACGAAGGTCGTGAAATTCGAAGGGCTTTTGTTGCTGCTGATGATGATCATATTTTCTTGTCCGCCGACTACTCGCAGGTCGAACTACGATTGATGGCTCATTTTAGTAAAGATACTCACATGACCGAGGCTTTTCGAAAAGGTGAAGATATTCATGCTGCTACTGCGGCTAAAATTTTTAATGTATCATTGGATGAGGTTACTTCTGATATGCGAAGAAAAGCCAAAACCGCCAATTTTGGTATTATTTATGGAATATCTGCTTTTGGCTTATCTGAACGATTGAATATCCCAAGGGGTGAAGCTAAGGCTTTAATTGATGGCTATTTCGAAAATTTTCCCGAAGTTAAATCGTTTATGGACAAGTGTATTGCCGATGCTCGTGATAAAGGTTATGTTTCAACGCTCTTTGGGAGAAAAAGATATTTACCCGATATTAACTCGCGAAATGCGGTAGTGCGTGGTGTTGCCGAACGAAATGCTATTAATGCTCCAATACAGGGTACTGCTGCCGACATTATAAAAATAGCCATGGTTAAAATTTTTAATGCCTTTAATGATGCCAAACTTGAATCAAAAATGATTCTGCAGGTACATGATGAATTGAATTTTGATGTTAAAAAATCTGAACTTGAACAAGTTAAAACTATTGTTAAAGACTGTATGGAAAATGCATATAAGTTAAATGTGCCTCTTGAGATTGATATGGGTTTTGGAAATAATTGGCTTGAAGCGCATTAATTAATATAATTATGGCTCGTTATATCAACTTTCACACACATAAAAGGGAACCAAAAAGCGATATATTACAAATATTTAATTATTTCCCTAAGGTTTTAACCAAATTTGAAACATGTTCTATGGGAATTCACCCATGGTATATTAATGAAAATTTAATTAAACAACAACTTGAATTAATAAAAAATAACATATTAAATAACAATATTTTATTGATTGGAGAGTGTGGATTAGATAAACTTAAAGGTGCATCTTTCGAAATTCAAATGGATGTTTTTATTAAGCAAATAAAATTATCAGAAAAATATAATATTCCTTTACTTATTCATTGTGTAAAAGCTTATAATGAAGTTATTGATCTAAAAAACTGTTTGAAACCAAAAAATTATTGGGTATTGCATAGATATTCCGGTTCGCAACAATTAACTACTCAATTGGTAAAAACTGGTTTTTTCTTTTCACTTCGTTTGCACGAAACAATGAACGAAAAGACAGAATTATCTATAAAACAAATTCCGTTAAAGCGTATTTTTTTTGAAACTGATGATTCTAATGATTTAATTGAAAATAGCTATAAAATGTATTCTAATTTAATCAATATTAATATTGAAGAACTTAAAGAAATAATTGAAATAAACTACAATAATATATTTGTAAAATAATGAGTTGGTTGGAGCGTACCGAAATTTTATTAGGAAAAGACAAACTTGATAAGCTAAAGAATTCTCATGTTTTTATAGCCGGGTTGGGTGGTGTTGGTGCTTATGCTGCCGAGCAAATAGTAAGAGCCGGCGTTGGTGCATTAACTATTGTTGATGGTGATAAAGTGCAGCCTACTAATAGAAATCGACAATTGATTGCACTTACAAGTAATGAAGGTCATCGAAAAGTTGATGTTGTTGCAAAACGACTTTTGGATATTAACCCTGATTTGAAACTAACTGTTTATGATGAATTTATTAAAGATCAGCGGATTCCTGAAATACTTGGGTTTAATTACGATTATGTTGTTGATGCCATTGATACGTTGGCACCAAAGGTATTTCTTATTATTAATGCGTTAAAATATAATCTTCCTTTAATAAGTTCTATGGGTGCTGGTGGAAAACTTGATCCTTCTTTAATACGAGTTGATGATATTTCGAAGAGTTATAATTGTAATTTAGCCCGGATGGTGCGTAAACGTCTTTCAAAATTTGGTATAAAAAAAGGTTTTAAAGTGGTTTTTTCGCCCGAAGAGGTTAGTAAGGATATGATTATTTTTGTTGATGATGAACAAAATAAAAAAACTACTGTCGGTACTATATCTTATTTGCCGGCTATGTTTGGTATATATTTGGGTGCCGAGGTAATTCGCGATATTATCAGATAAAATATATTTTTATTTTTTTAATGGTTGATTTTATTAATCCTTTAAATGTTTCGTGGGGTGTTTGGTTTGTTACTTTATTTGCTGCCTTTTTAGCCGGATTGTCAAAAAGTGGTATTAAAGGTATTGTGATGATTGCAATACCTGTTTTGGCAAATATATATGGTGCAAAAGAGTCTACCGGTATATTATTGCCATTTTTAATTTTTGGAGATCTTTTTGCCTTGAATATTTTTTACAAAAGCTGTAAAATAAAAATAATTTTAAAATTGCTTCCTTATGCTGTTATTGGAGTATTAATTGCAGTATTTGTAGGTAACAGACTTGATAACAGACATTTTTCTTTTATTATTGCATCTATTTTACTTGTTTGTGTTATTTTAATCTTATATTTCGATTTAACAAGACAAAAGGTTTCGATATTTGAGCATAGGATTGTTTCGCCTCTTTTTGGATTGGGTGGTGGGTTTGCTACAATGATGGGAAATCTAGCTGGACCAATATTTAATCTTTATCTGGTATCGATGAAACTGCCTAAAAAAGAGTTTATTGGAACAGGTGCTTTATTTTTTCTTATCTTAAACTTATTTAAAGTGCCTTTTCATTTTTTTTCATGGGGATCAATTACCACTTCTTCTTTGCAAATGAATATTGTAATGGTGCCGGCAATTTATATTGGGTCGTTATTAGGTAGTAAAATTGTTAATTATATATCAGATAATGTATATCGTTATTTTATTTTAATTGTTACTTCAATATCGGCGGTTCTTCTTTTTTTTAAGTAAATAAACTAAATTTTATTTTCATGGTGTAAAATATATCAACTATGTGTAAATAGTATTATTTTTACAACCTCGAAAATGAACTAATACCATTAAACAATGAGTGCTATTGACTGGGGCAGCTTGGGTTTTTGCTATTCTAAAGCAGACTATAATGTTCGTTGCTATTTTCGCAATGGAAAGTGGGGTGAAATAGAGGTACATACTTCTGAAGAGGTTACCATGCACATTTCTGCTACTTGCCTGCATTATGGACAAGAAGTGTTTGAAGGACTTAAAGCTTTTAAAGGTAAAGACGGGAAAATTCGTATTTTTCGTGCTGATGAAAATGCTAAACGTATGTCTAACTCAGCTGGTGGAATATTGATGGCTCAGCCTCCTGTTGAGCTTTTTATTGAGGCTGTAAAAAAAGTTGTTAAGTTAAATAGTCATTATGTCCCTCCCTATGAATCGGGAGCATCACTTTATATAAGGCCATTATTGATTGGGACAGGGCCAAAAATGGGTGTAAATCCTTCTGATGAATATTTATTTTTAATTTTTGTTGCTCCGGTGGGTGCTTATTTTAAATCTGGCTTTAAACCTACTAAAATGATGATATCTAGGGAGTTCGACAGAGCAGCGCCTCATGGAACAGGTAACATTAAAGTTGGGGGTAACTATGCTGCCAGTTTAAAAGCCGGGGCTTTAGCACATTCGAAAGATTATTCTGCTGTGTTGTATTTAGATAGTAAGGAGAAAAAATACATTGATGAGTGTGGGCCTGCTAACTTTTTTGGAATTAAAAACAATACTTATATTACTCCTGAATCACGGTCAATTTTACCATCAATAACTAATAAAAGTTTAATTCAGCTTGCTGCTGATATGGGTTTAAAAACTGAGCGGAGAAAAATTCTTTTGGAAGAAATTGAATCGTTCGAAGAGGCAGGTGCTTGTGGTACGGCTGCTGTTATTAGTCCTATTGGTCAAATTGACGATTTAGATACTGGTAAGAGTTATATTTTTAGTAAAGACGGTAATCCTGGTCCTGTATGCGAAAAGTTGTATAATAAACTTAGAGCTATTCAATATGGCGATGAACCAGATAATTATGGTTGGATTACAATTGTTGAGTAGTAAAGATTAAATAATATTAATAAGGCTTCCATTAAATAATTGGGAGTCTTTTTTTTGTATTGTCCCCTGTTTCTTTAATTTACATATATTCCTATCCTTATTTAGTTTCAATGCTAATTTTTTATTGGCAATTATAGCCTAATGAATTTATTGTCTCTTTTACTAAGTTTAAATAAATGTTATTACCTTTTAAGTCGATGGTTTTATTAACCAGGTTTACTTTAGCTTCAGTAATAAAACTGAGATTTTTTAAGTTTGTTTCAATATTTGTTTTGCAATGGTTGCAAGTCATTCCTTCAACTTTAATTGTTTTTGTTTCCACTGTTATGTTTGTTATAGTATGATGATTGCTTTTTTTATTGGTTATTATCTTTTGGATATATCCATTGGCAATGAATCCGAGTAATAATGAACCCGAAACAATTTGCAGCCAGGTTATTTGTTCGCTATGTTCATGTCCTAAATGTTGATGGGCAATTTGTATAAACCACCCTGTGGGCAATAAATAATCAATAAATAATCCCGATAATAATGCACCCGAAATAATGGTTCCCAGATATATAAATAGAGTTCGTTTCCCAAGTACCTTCCCAATCATGGTAATGGTTGCTGCATTTGTTGCCGGACCGGCCATAAGCAATACAAATGCAGCTCCCGGACTTACACCTTTTAATATTAATATTGCAGCTAAAGGAATAGATCCGGTTGCGCAAATGTATAATGGTATTGACACCAGTAAAATAATAAACATCTGCATTAATGGAGAAAGGTTTAGTAAATCAACAAAATTATCGGGTATAAGTGCTGATATTACTGCTGCTAAAATGAGTCCTATTAATAGCCATTTCGAAATATCCTGAATGAATTCGACAAATCCATACCAAAATACATCTTTTATTTTTTGTTTGAATGATTTTGTCGGCTCTTCTTTATTTATGATTCTTGAACCCGGTTGAGTTGATTCAGTTGTAAATTTGGAGGTAATAATACCCCCTGTTATTCCGGTTATTAGTGCAGCTATAGGACGAAAAATGGCAAATGGTAATCCCATTAACGAAAATGTTGCTAAAATGGAATCAATGCCGGTTTGCGGTGTAGAAATAAGAAATGATACAGTTCCTCCTTTTGAAGCTCCATTTTTATATAACGCTATGCCCGTTGGTATCACTCCGCATGAACACAATGGTAACGGAACTCCTAGTAATGAGCCGAAAATTGACGATTTAACAGGTTTTCCACTAAAATACCTTTCGATTTTTTGGCGTGGCATGAATGCGTATAGTAGGCCTGCAAAGAAAAAACCCAATATCAGGAATGGTGACATCTCTCCTAAAATGATTAAGAAGTCATTAAAAAAGCTAAATAGAATATTTTTGATCTCCATAACACTGCATTTATATTATAAATATCAATTGTTACAAATATCGGAACGAGATATTTATGCAGTGTTACACGATAATGGAAAAGAGTAACATCTTTTTTTGATTATACCTTGTCCAGGGGCTTACGTTTGTTTTCGTTTAGGCTTTTGAAATGTGTTGGTGTCAGGCCTGTTATTTTTTTAAATTGATTTGATAAGTGTTGTATGCTGCTGTATCCAAGTGTATATGATATTTCTTTTATTGATAATTCATTATAAACGAGTAATTCTTTTGCTCGTTCTATTTTCTGAAGAATAATGTATTTTTCTATGGTTATACTTTCTTCCGATGAAAACAGCTTACTTAAATAGGAGTAATCATAACCAATTTTACCCGAAATATATTTTGAAAAAACTATCGATGATTCAATTTCTTTCGAATGATGTATCTGTTCAATTATAATGGTTTTAATACGATCTATTATTTGGCTTTTTTTATCATCTATTAATTCAAATCCGTTTTGCTCCAATACTCTTTTTAGTGCCAGTAATTGTTCCGGGTTTAATTGCTCTGAAATATTTACTATCCCAAGTTTTATTTCATTAATTTTTATATTGAGTTTTTCAATTTCGTCTTTAACAATTTTAATACAGCGGTTGCAAACCATATTTTTTATGTGTATTGTTAAAGTACTATTCATATTTTTTAATTAATTAAATATGTTTCAATTTTTGCATATGCGATTAATTAACAATAAAATATTGAAATATGTTTTGCTAGTTATCTTAATTATTTCTGAAAACTAAATGTTTATTCGTTTTATAGCAAACATCAGATTGTGTATCATGAAACTATATCTCCAACGCCATTAAGTATTATATCAGGTCTGTACGGGAATTGGTTTGGGGTTTCTAAGTTCGATATTCCACTTAGAACTAAAACTGTATCTATTTCCGATTCGATACCTGCTATAATATCGGTATCCATTCTGTCGCCGATAATAACTGCATTTTCGCGTTGAACATTTAGAATTTTCAAGGCATTTCGCATCATTAACGGGTTTGGTTTTCCAACAAAATAAGCACTTTTACCGGTTGCAAGTTCAATTGGCGAGATTAGAGCTTTGGTAGCCGGAGCAATACCATTTTCAATGGGTCCTGTTAAGTCGGGGTTGGTTCCAATAAGTTTAGAGCCATTTAAAACCAGGTTTACCGCCTTTTCAATTCGTTCGTAGCTATAGCTTCGCGATTCGCCCATAACAACATAGTCGGGGTTTACGTTATTCATTGTGTACCCAACATTATATAAAGCATTTATTAATCCGGCTTCACCAATAATATAAGCACTTCCGTTGGGGTTTTGCGATTGCAGGAACATTGCTGTTGCAAGGGCACTGGTGTAAAAATGACTCTCTTCAAGTTCAACACCTAAAAACCTCATTTTTTCTTTTAACTCTTTAGGAGATCGTTCACTTGAATTTGTCAGGAAAAGAAATTTTTTATTCTCTTTTTTTAACCAGTCAACAAACTCTTTTACTCCGGGCAGAAGTTTATTTCCGTGATAAATAACTCCGTCCATATCGCAAATAAAGCCTTCTTTTTCTTTTAGTTTATAAAGTAGTTTTGTTTTCGTATCCATAATAAAAAATGTATTAATTTTTTGTGCAATATATAAAACTCATTTATACAAAACTTAGAGTATTACTGGTTTTCTGATGAGTATTTTTTTCATTATGCCGTAGGGCATAATTTTTTATAAACAAACAACCACTAATGTTATTTACATTTGCATGACTCATTTTTTAAGAAACTTATAATTTGTTATCAAGGTCAGGGCTGTGTATTTCATAGTCCTGGCTTTTTTATAAGAGATGTATGAATCAGATTTTTCGTCCTAAATTTTTTAGCTTGTATCGTTCTGGAATAGATCGATCACAATTGTCGAAAGACTTGTTTGCGGGGATTATTGTAGGTATAGTGGCATTACCGTTGGCTATTGCTTTTGCTGTGGCATCGGGGGTTTCGCCCGAAAAAGGGTTAATAACGGCCGTGGTTGCAGGTTTTCTTATTTCGTTTTTGGGAGGTAGCCGTGTTCAAATTGGCGGACCTACTGGGGCATTTATTGTTGTTATTTACGGCATTGTTGAAAAATATGGGATCGATGGGTTAATGATTTCAACCGTTTTGGCCGGTATTTTATTGGTGTTGTTTGGGGTTTTAAAATTAGGAACCCTGTTAAAATATATACCTTACCCGATGATTGTTGGGTTTACCAGTGGTATTGCAGTAATTATTTTTTCTACTCAAATTAAAGATGCATTTGGGTTAACAACCGGAGCAATGCCTGGCGATTTTATTCAGAAATGGAATATTTATTTCGATAAGTTTGATACGGTAAATCTTTTTGCTTTTATTATTTCGGTAAGTACAATTCTAATTGTAGTGTTATTTAAAAAAATTACCAGTAAAATACCATCTTCATTTATTGCTATTATTGGCATTACATTGGTTGTTTATTTATTTAAAATTCCGGTATTAACTATTGGTGATACCTTTGGTGATATTCCTCAAACTATATCTTTTTCGTTACCAAATTTTAATATTTCAGAGTTTGGAAATTATTTATCTGCTGCTATTATTATTGCACTTTTGGGAGCTATTGAGTCGCTTCTTTCGGCCGTTGTTGCCGATGGTATGATTGGAGGAAATCATAGGTCGAATACCGAACTGATTGCGCAGGGTATTGCTAATATTGCATCACCATTTTTTGGAGGTATACCGGCAACCGGAGCTATTGCGCGAACTGCAACTAATGTTAAAAGTGGTGGACGAACTCCTATTGCAGGTATAGTGCATGCTGTGGTATTGTTAATGATATTTTTGTTTTTAGGCAGTTGGGCTAAGCTTATTCCAATGTCGTGTTTAGCTGGAATACTAATAGTTGTATCGGTTAATATGAGTGAATGGCGTTCGTTTGTTTCAGTTTTAAAAGGTTCGGGGTTTGATATTTTAATTTTGTTGACAACATTTGTATTGACAGTTTTTGTTGATTTAACAGTTGCTATTGAAGTTGGTATTGTACTGTCGGCTTTATTGTTTATGAAACGGATGGCCGATGTTTCGGAATCGATAACAAATGAAATAGATTCTGATGTATTGGAAACGGTTGAATTGCCTAAAGAGATTAATGTTTATGAAATTTCAGGGCCGTTCTTTTTTGCCTCTGCAAGACAATATTCGGAGGCTATTAGGTTAATAGGTGCAAAATCTAAAATATTGATAATCAGAATGCGTCATGTGCCTTTTATTGATGGTACAGGATGTAAAAACTTTTTGGCAGCTTTAAAGGATCTTAAAAGTCAAAAAATTACAATTATTCTTTCAGGGGTAAGACCAGAAGTGTTAAAACAGTTGGAAAAAGAGAAAATTGAAAAGTTAGTTGGAAAAGATCATATTTTTTCGGCTTTTTCTGATGCTCTTGATTTTGCCGGTCAAAATGTTGGTAATGCAGTGAAAGAGGTTATCCCAAAGCCCCAATCTTTTTGATTTGTTCAAGTTTTAATATTTGAATATGGTGGTTTGATGAGTTTATCAATCCTTCTTTTTCGAATGATTTAATTGTACGAATGGCATTGGCAGTTGTCATATTTGAAAAAAAACCAAGGTTTTCACGGGTAATTGTAATATCTATAGTTTTATCATCATCCATAAAACCGTAAATTTCCGATAGAAGAACTATTGTTTCAGCCATTCTTCCTCGTAAGTGTTTTTGAGTCAAATTTATAAGTCGTTCGTAATTGTAACTTAGTTCGTTCGAGAGTGCTTTTATTATGTATCGCGAAAATTTAGAGTTTTTATCCATTAGTTGAAACAAAAAATCCTTGTCGATAATTACAATTTCTGAATCTTCAATTGCTGTAGCTGTTGTGGTATGTTTTATTTCGGCAAAAAGAGCTTTATATCCTACAAAACTTGAATGACCTGCAAATCGCACAATTTGTTCGCGTTTACCCGATTTGTATTTATATACTTTGGCACTTCCCGATTGGAGATAAATTAATCCTTTTGGAGTTTCATCTTGTTTAAAAATTGGGTATCCTTTTTTAATTAATTGATGATGACTATGATTATGAACACCTTCTAATTCTTCATTTGTAAGATATTTCGAAAAGCTATCGATAAAATTTCGTTTTGAAAACAAACAGGCTTTGATATTGTATTTCACAAGTTTATGTTTATGTTATTTGTTTGATCTTGTGGAATTTACCAACACTTCTTTTATAGCATTAGCTACAACAGGAATACCTTTTTTAATTTTTTCAACCGGAGTATTACAGTATGATAGTCTTATATAATAATTTATTTTACCATGTGGATCAAACGTTTTTCCAGTAACAAAAACAGTTCCTTTATCAATTGCTTTTTTTAATATTTCGGTCGAATCGATATGTTCGGGTAAACGAAGCCATATATAAAAACCGCCTCGAGGCTCAGTAAAAGTAACTTCATCGGGCAGGTTTTCATTTAAAGCATCTACCATTGCTTGTGCCCGTTTTTTATATTCCGGCCTTATTGTATTTAAATATTTATGTATTATTCCCGATTGTAAAAATTTATCGGCTATTACTTGAGTAAAACTGGGAGAGCAAGCATCGACCGATTGTTTAATCAATTCGCATTTTTTGTATATTGGTTCAGGAACCAGCATCCATCCTAATCGTAGTCCGGGGCCAATAATTTTCGAAAACGAACTGGTGTAACATACGTCTATTCCTTTTGGGTTTATCTCTTTTATGGTTTTGAGGTCTGGTTTGTCTTCATCGAAAAAATAAAGATCGCTATATGCATCGTCTTCTATTACAGGAATATCTTTATCTTTTAATATGTCAATAAATTTTTGTTTAGTTTCGGCGGAATACAATGTGCCGGCAGGATTATGAAAATTTGGTGTAATATAAATGAATTTGGGTTTCTGTTTTAATTCTGATAATAACTGGTTAAGTTGGTTAATATCGATACCTTTTGAGTTTAGTGGTACACTTTTAATATTGGCTCCGTAAGAATTAAATGCAGATGTTGCACCAATAAAACAAGGGTTTTCGGTAATGATAATATCTCCCGGGTCGATAAATGCTTTAGCAAGAATATTTATTGCCTGTAACGAACCGGTGGTAATCATCAGTTTGTTTTCCGAAACGGGTAATCCTTTATTGGCTAAAAAATCCGATAATGAGTTAAGCAATTGTGGCAAGCCATTGGTTGGGCCATATTGCATTGCAATTTTTTTCTCTTGTGGGCTTAACTGGTTATAAATATCGTCTAATTCATCAAGCGGAAAAAGATCGTTGTCGGGCATTCCACCCGAAAATAGTATCATACCCGGTTTGTTAGCCAGGCTCATTAAATCGCGTATTTCCGACGATCTTAAATTGTTAACTGATTGAGAAAAAACAGGCATATATCAGATTGTTTTAAAAAACTATTTCTTTTTTGGTGATGTAAGCAGTACCTTTAAAGTTAGCCAACAATGCACCCGATTCATGTTTAATATTAATGTCGCAGTGTATTAGTTTATTAGAATGTGACATCTCTCTTGCTTCAGCAAAAATCAATCCTTCAGTGCTTTTATCGAAATAGAGCATATTGGTTGATACTGACAAGGTTACAAATCCATAAGCATTAACTGCTGCTGCAAAGGTAAAATCTGCAAGTGTATAAAGCAAACCTCCGTGCACTACACCGGCACCATTTAGATGTTTTGGGTTAATATCAACTTTCGATTTGGCATAGCCCGGTTCGCACTCAATAAGATGTATACCGCAGAAAGCTGCAAATTGGTCACCTTCAAAAAATTTTAAATATTTATTCATTTATATTTTATAAATATCACTTGCTTTTAGCAGTTTCATCTCATTTTCCTGTAAAACTTTTATTACCTCTTTATTCGAAGTGGAGCGAATTACTACCGATGCAGAATTGTTAACTGCAAAGGCGTACATGTAATCTATTGTAATATTATTATCCGATAGTATTTGGAGGGCTTTATATAAACCACCCGGCTCGTGTGGTACAATTAAACATATTACATCGGTAATATTAACTGCAAAATGGTTTTCTTTTAATACTTGTAAAGCTAAATCGGGATTTCCGACAATTAAGCGTACAATTCCGTAGTCGGCTGCATCGGCAATGCTAAATGCCGAAATATTTATGTTGTTTTCGGCAAGAATCCTTGTCATCTCGGTTAAACGTCCGATCTTATCTTCAAGAAATACAGATAGTTGTTTAATAATCATGGTGTAATTATTTATTTACGTTTATCAATAACCCGTTGAGCTTTGCCCTCAGAGCGTTTAATTGTTTGGGGTTCAACTAAATTAATTTTGGCACTGATTCCTATTAAGCTTGAGATATTATGATGAATACGTTTTTTTAGGTTTTCAAGTACCTTTATTTCATCAGACCAAAACTGATCGTCAATTTCTACATCTATAGTTAATGTGTCAAGATTGTTTTCGCGTTCAACAACTAATTGATAATGAGGACTTGTTTCGCTCATTTCGAGTAATACTGATTCGATTTGAGAGGGGAATACGTTGACTCCACGAATAATAAGCATGTCATCACTTCGTCCTAAACATTTATCCATTCGTACCAATGTTCGGCCACAGCCACATTTTTCAACATGTAAACGTGTTAAATCGCGGGTTCGATAACGCAATAAGGGCATGGCTTCCTTGGTTACAGTAGTAAAAACTAATTCTCCCACTTCGCCATAAGGTAATACTTCGAGCGTTTCAGGGTTAATTATTTCGGGTATAAAATGATCTTCGAAAATGTGCATGCCGTTTTGACATCCGCACTCCATTGAAACTCCGGGACCAATTATTTCACTTAATCCATAAATGTCGAATGCTTTAATACCTAGTAACGTTTCTACTTGTTTTCGTAATTCGTTAGTCCAAGGTTCAGCACCAAAAATTCCGGCTTTTAATTTTATGTTACTTAGGTTTACTTGTTCAGTTTTCAAACTCTCACCTAAAAATGCAGCATAGGAGGGGGTGCATGCTATAACTGTTGAGCCAAAGTCAACCATTAGCTGAATCTGTTTTTTAGTGTTACCTCCCGAAATTGGAATAACAGATGCTCCAACTTTTTCGGCACCGTAATGAACACCTAGTCCTCCGGTAAATAATCCATAGCCATATGCAATTTGAATTATGTCGCTTTTACTAACACCAGCCATAGTAAGTGAACGAGCAACTACCTCGCTCCATGTTTGAATGTCTTTGCGTGTATACCCCACAACTGTTGGCTTTCCGGTGGTGCCACTGGATGCATGTAAACGTACTATTTCGTTTTGGGGGACAGTAAACAGCCCAAACGGGTAGTTGTCTCTCAAATCGCTTTTATTGGTAAAAGGTAAGTATTTAAGCTGGTCTATCGTTTTTATATCTCCGGGTTCAATTCCTTTTTCCTGTAATTTTTTTCGGTAAAAAGGAACATTGTAATATATACGTTCAATCATTTGCGTTAAACGCTCATTTTGAATATCTTTTAGTTTTTCCCGGTCGGCAGTTTCTATATATTCATTCCAAATCATTAATCTACAATTTATTATGTTTTTTATTTAATGTGTTTGTTAAATCTATATTGTAAGGTTATATCCTAAATTAAAGGCTTTAATATTAATGGCAATAACATCTTCACCTTTACTTGCAAACATATCTTTTAAACTGCTCTCAAACTGTGTTTTATCAATGCCAATATATTTCGAAATAACACCAACCATAACTACGTTTTCGGCTTTTGTATTACCTGCTTCTTTTGCTAATTCTTTTGCGTTAACAAACACACATTTGTTGCCGCAATCGTTTATTTTTTTTTGTATTTGCTCTACATCGGGGTAATTATCTATGTTAATAACGGGTTCTAAAGCAGTAATAATTATTCCATCATCCGAAAGAAAAGGTATATATCGCAGTACTTCCAAAGGTTCCAATGCTAGAATAATATCAGCTTTACCCAGTGGAATCAAATCTGAAAAAATTTCATTGTCTGAAATGCGTAAATGTGATTGTACTGCACCTCCTCGCTGACTCATACCATGCACTTCGGCTTGTTTAATATTAAGTCCTTTTTCCATTGCAGCATGATCGATAATTGCAGCTAAAGTTAAAATTCCTTGCCCGCCAACTCCGGCTAATATGATATTTTTATTCATTATCAGGTTTTTTTTTGTTACGTTTTGCGGTTTGAATACATTCGCGTGTGGCTAAAATTACTGATACTCCCGGATAATCAAATTCATCTTTTAGTATTTTAATGTTTTCATCCAGATTTTTTTTAAGAGGTATTATTGTTTTAATATGCTCTTCTTCAACTCCTAAGCCACTGCATATTTTATATAACTTTCCTGTACCTGCCGAATCTTGTCCCCCTGTCATGGCAGTTGTGTAATTATCGGATATAATAATTGTAACATGCGATTTATCATTAACAGCATCAAGTAATCCTGTAATACCCGAATGGGTAAATGTAGAGTCGCCTATTACAGCTACGGCAGGGTGTAAACCGGCATCGGCAGCACCTTTTGCCATTGTTACTGATGCTCCCATATCAACGCATGTGTTTATGGCATTAAAAGGGGGAAGTGCTCCAAGTGTATAACAACCAATATCGGAAAATACATGTTTTTGACTGTAGTCGTTTAAGGTTTTGTTTAACGATTCATATAAGTCGCGGTGGCTACAACCATCACATAGTCGCGGAGGTCGGTTGGGAATTGATGATGATACTGTTTTTTTGATATTATTGTTTATTCCTAATGCTTTTGCTATCGAATCGGGCGATAGTTCACCTGTTCGGGGGAGTGTTCCATCCAAACGACCATTTATCTTATCAGTATCAAAATATCCTCTTAATATCTCTTCGTATACCGGGTATCCCTCTTCTGCTATTAAAACAGTGTCGTACTTGTTATAAAAATCGGTAACCATTTTTTTGGGAAGAGGGTATTGCGATATTTTCAATACAGGAATATCTAACTTATGTTCTCTAATGGTTTCCATTACATAATTGTATGCAAGTCCGAAAGCCATTACTGCTTGTTTATTATTGCTTTTGCTTATTGTATTAAAGGGTGAACTGTCAGATAGTTTTACCAGTTCATCTTGCTTGTGAATTAAACTATCGTAACGCTTACGGGCATTTGCCGGCAGTAAAATCCATTTTTGTTTATCGGTTTCGGGGTTAAGTGTTTTTTGTAAGGTTTTTTCTTTTCGTTCAACAACTGATCTGGAGTGCGATAATCGTGTTGTTATTCGTATAAGAACAGGTAATTGAACTTGTTCCGATAATTGAAATGCATACCTTACGCAGTTATATATTTCTTGTTGATTGGATGGTTCTAATAAAGGGAGATAGGAAAATTTTGCGTAAAAACGGGTATCTTGTTCATTCTGCGATGAGTGCATTGATGGGTCATCGGCAACTAATACAACCATTCCGCCGTTAATGCCGGTAATGGCCGAGTTAATAAATGCATCAGCTGCAACGTTTAGTCCCACGTGTTTCATACATACTAAACAGCGTTTGCCTGCATACGACATTCCTAATGCTGATTCGTATGCTGTTTTTTCATTTGTCGACCAGTTTGAACGGACATTATTTGCTTTTGCTTCGGTATTTTTTTGAATGAATTCGGTGATTTCTGTTGAAGGTGTTCCCGGGTATGCATACACACCCGATATACCTTCATCAAGGGCAGCCAGGGCAACAGCTTCGGCACCTAATACTAATTGTTTGCTCATAAAATATTTTGTCAAATTATTCAATTTCTAAAAAAACAATTCGCATATTACTAAATTTTTAATAAAGAGATTCATTATTTTTGAATATTATTAAGTTTTGTTCAAAAGCATTAGAAAATATTAATAGTATGATGAAAGCTATTCAAGATTTATACCCTGAAGATTTAGCACATTGCTATGGATGTGGAACAAACAATGTTCAGGGGTTACAACTAAAAACTTTTTTGGTGAATGATGAAACAATTGCTCATTTCACTCCCGATCCGAAGTATATTGCTATACCTGGAAGTGTTTATGGGGGATTAATAGCTTCAATATTTGACTGCCATGGAACAGGATCGGCTGCTGCATTTATTTGTAGAGAAGAGAATATTCCATTAGATAAACCTATTGACGTTCGTTGTGTAACAGCCTCTTTGAAAGTTGATTATAAAGCTTTAACTCCTATGGGTGTTGAATTGGAATTAAAAGGTAAACTTAGAAGTATTGAAAAACGAAAAATATGGGTTGATATGACTTTAACCGCTAATGGTAAACTGTGTGCTATTGGTGAAATACTTGCTGTTAGAATTAACACACAAAAACAGCACACAGCTACTCTTAAATAACTATACTTTAATGTTATTGAGTTTATTAGCTACTATTTCGAGAGTTTCATCGGGTTGAGCGAGGTTAAACCTTATCATTTGACACTTTAACTTTTCGTGATAGAAAAGACTTAATGGAACGCCTAAAACTCCGGCCTCAATAATCATTCGTATTGAAAAATTTTGATCATTTATTAATGACATTTTAGAGTAATCAATTAATTCGAAAAATGTGCCTTTCGAAATAACCGGCTTATATTTTTCGGGATCGAGGAGTGAGTTAAAAAAATCGCGTTTGGCTTGATAAAACTTTCCAATTCCCATGTATTCTTCTTTAATATCGATGAATTCGGCAAATGCTTCTTGTAATGGGCTTATAACGCTGTGTATTACAAGTTGTTGAATTTCACGTATCTCTTTGGTAAATTCGCGTGGGGCAGCACAAAAGCCTATTTGCCAGCCGGTAACATGGTATGTTTCGCCAAGCGATGATATAATAATACTTTGTTCGGCTAGTTTTGGAAATGAAGCCATGCTTTGATGCCCTTCTTCGTCGAAAATTACATGTTCAAATGTTTCTTCGCTTAAAATAACAATTTTGGTTCCGGTTATGATACGTTGTAAGCGAATCATATCTAATTCGGTCATTACCCATCCTGTAGGATTGTGAGGAGAGTTGATAATGATCATACGTGTTTTGCTGTTAATAACTTTTTGAACATCTTCCCAGTCGATTGAGAAGTTTGGTTCTTTCATTTTAACATAAACCGGTTCACCTCCATTTAATTCGATTGCCTGTAAGTAGTTTCCTGCAATTGGCTCAAATACAACTACCTGATCGCCTTCGCGAACTAAAGCTGAGATAGTTGAAAAAATGGGTTGCGTGCTTCCCGATGTTATTGTAATTTCAGTCTCAGGATCATATTTTTTCCCATATAATTGTTCAATTTTTTGTGCAATTTTATCTCTTAATTTAAAGCTGCCTGATGCATCGGCATATTGATTTAGACTGTTTCTCAAATGCTTTTCAGCTAACTCGGTTAGCAGAGGTGAACACTTAAAACCGGTATGGCCTTCGGCTAAATTTATTGGATTGTATTGCTTAATTAGTTCTGTAACCGAATCTAAATAATCGGTGTTATTCTTTTTTATTTTTGAGTATATCATCTCTTTATTTATCAAACAATTGGTTTATTGACAGTTAAAAAAAACAATAATAAAAATTGTTTTTTTAATAGTTCTGATACAAATATGCAAAGATATTTATGAGTTAAACATCGATTAACTAAATTTAATACATTTCAGTTCATTTCGCACATAAATAATTAAGGGATGTGAATTGATCGCAATATATCGAGTGTTTTTAATTTTCCAAAGTCATGTAAATGAAGTCGATAGTAGTCAATTAAGGTGTTTATTAAGTAATTTCTTTCGTAATTATTTAATAAAATGTTAGTATATTCATTTTCAGATGCTTCAAAAAGATCAATCCATTTTTGTACTATATTATTTTCGATAAAATATGAATGTATTGGTTCGTGTTTTTCAAGAGTTCCATTTTGTAAGTCGAAATAATTTGTAAAAGTTTTGTTTGTTAAGTTAGGAAAAAATCCAAGTTTACGTGTTAATCCGGCTAAAAATTTTAAATGAAAATTGATTGTATTTTCACTATCGTCAAATATCCATAATTGTTTTTCGATGAAGTTAAATAGTTCATGGTTTGATGTTTCTTCGTGAATTGATTTTTCGAGAATTTCTGTTAAAAAAAAGGCAATTGAGCGTTTTTCCTGAATAAATGGAATGGTTTTAAAAGGTTTGAATACACTAAACTCTTTTATTCGTTGAATTTGTTTTTTGCTATTGTAGTATACCTGCATTTCAATAATTGTTAATGGTTGCATAAAAACAGATTTTCCTTTGTTTTTTGTTGATCGTACAGAGTTGATGAGGTATGATTGTTTACCAAATAGTTGAGTGTATATATGTACAATTATACTGGTTTCGGAATATTTTGTATGGGTTAGTACTATTCCTTTTGTTGAATGAATCACTGCTAAAAATTTATTGTTTTTATATTATAGCTCTGATGATTAATGGTTTAGCTTTTGTTTTTTTATGTTTGTTTAAATTTATAATCTTTATTTTATAGTTTCCTATTGTATGGTTTAAAGTAAATATTTATATTCGCAGCCGCAATTAATAAATTGCCCAGATGGCGGAATTGGTAGACGCGCTGGTCTCAAACACCAGTGAGGTTAAACTCGTGCCGGTTCGATCCCGGCTCTGGGTACAGATTAAAAGCCTGATGTATAAGCATCAGGCTTTTGTTCTTTTTCACAGTTAAGAACAAATCCGACTTTGGGAATATTTTCTATCGAAATATGAGTATCGTGACTTAAATATTTTCGGAGTTTTGTTATAAAAACATCTAAACTACGACCATTAAAATAGTTGTTATCGCCCCATATTTCGGTTAGTAATTGATCGCGGGTTACAATTTGGTTCTTCTTATCGCAAAGCATTTTTAATACATCGCTCTCTTTTTTTGTTAAGCGTCTGGTTTCCTGGTCACAAATAAGTAGTTGGTTTAAGTGATCGAAACGGTATAAATTTATATTGTATATAATATCTTCGTTTTTTGTAAGTTGTTTTTTGGTTACGCGGTTTAATACTGCATTTATGCGACACAGTAATTCATCCTCGTCGAATGGTTTTGTTACATAATCATCAATGCCTAAGTTAAATCCCTTAATTTTATCAATTTTCATTGTTCGGGCAGTTAGAAAAATAATAGGCACAGATTGGTTTATTGTTCTAATTTTTTCGGCTAAAGTATATCCGTCCATTCCGGGTAACATAATATCGAGTAAGCAAAAATCAATATTATCCGATTGAAAACGTTCCCATCCCGACAGACCGTCTTTGCATAACACAACACTAAATCCATTTGATTGAAAAAAATCGACCAGCAAGAAACCCATTGATGTATCATCTTCTACTATTAATAATGATGTTTTATTATCAATCATTTAGTACGGAAATTTTATAATAAACTCTGTTCCTTTGTTAATTTGACTATTAACCTTAATAGTTCCGTTATAAATATCGATTATTTTTTTTACATATGTAAGTCCTAGACCAAAACCTTTTACATTATGTACATTACCGGTAGATACTCTATAGTATTTATCGAATATAAAGGGAATATCGTTTTTGTTAATCCCAATTCCATTATCTTGTAAGCGTATTGATAATTGTTTTGATTCTGATTGTGTTTCGATAATTATTTTGGAGGGTTTCTTTGAGTATTTGAGGGCATTATCGATAAGGTTTGAAAATAGCAAATGAAAGTGACTTTTATCTCCTTTTAACGGGGTGTTGGAGGCGTTTAAAAGTTTGATAATTTGGCAGTTGCATTCTGTAATTTTATAGTTATAATCTAATAATACATTATTAATTATATTATTAATATTTACTTGTTCGATATTGGTTGCTTTTGTTGGGCATGAGAGGTTTAATATTCGTTCGACATTGGATTCTAGTTTATCCGTTTCATCGTTAATTACTGTGGTATATTTATCAGTTTTGTAGTCGGTATTATTATTTCTTTTTTTTATAAGGTTCGATGCAAATTTAATATTGGCAATAGGAGTTTGAAATTCATGAACTATATTATTTATAAAGTCAGTGGTGCGTATTAACATTGCTTTTTCTTTTGTAAGCATTCGCATTAAAATGAAAAAGGTTGTTGCAAGAAATAATATAAATAATATAGATACTATAAACCATCCTTTCATTTGAGCTATGATAAATTGGTTTCGTGTTGGAAATTCCATGCAAATACGAATTCCGTCTTTTTCAATTATGCCGTTTAATTTTTCGAGATAACAGTATGTTTTGTTAATTTTTTGTTTTTCGGCAGCCATAAGTGAGTCGCCAATTGAAAAATTGTATTCAATCCAAATGTTTTGATGATTTAAATGACATTGTACTATACTGTCAATTTCTTCAATTTTTTCTTTTTGAATTGTTGAAGGACATTTTTTGCCTGACAGATAATCTTTCATGTTTGAACAGGTTGATGCTCTTTTATGTAGTTCGTGTTTTACCTGTTTCATTGTATAAGCTGCTTTATCGTTGAATTGCTGTTCTTCAATTTTTGCAACTTTAATAATCCACGATACCTGTATAAATAAAAGCATTAATAATGCACCAATTGTTATTATTGCTAATAGTGTTTGTAATGTATTGGAATCGTGTTTTTTGCTCATTTTGCAAATTATTAATAGAAATATTGTTTTTTCAGAGTATAAAAATAATAAGATGTTTGTAGTGCAATTGGTTTTTAACAACTCATTAACAGCGTTTAACGATAAGATAACAACTTTTTGAAGGTTTGTATGTTACATTTGAAAAACTAATTAAGTTTTAATATAAACAGATGTTACATTAAAAATTAATATTATGAAGAAAATAGCAGTTTTATCGGTTTTATTTGTTTTTATGCTTTCGTTTACAGCACCTTTATATGTATCGGCTCAGGAGCCTGCTAAAAAGGAGTGTCCTAAGAAAAAAGAATGTGATAAGAAGGAGAAAAAGGATTGTAAAAAAGAAGAAAAGAAAGAGTGTTGTAAAAAAGCTGAAGAGAAAAAATAATTGGTTGCTCCTTTTGTTGTTATAAGCTGCTGTAATAAGGCAGCTTTTTTTATATATTATCTTGAAAAATCTTATTAATGCACTCTTTACATCAGTGTTTAATTGTTGTATCTTTTATATCTGGTTCAGATTTGTGGTTTAATTAATAGTTATTGTCATGGCACACACAAAAGTACAAGATTTATTAAAGCATGAAGAGGTGCCTTTTAAGAGTATATGGCATCCTATTGCATATTCTTCACAAATGACGGCTGCTTATTCTCATGTTTCGGGTAAAGAATTTGCGAAAACGGTTATGGTTCGTCTCGATGGTCAATTATGTATGGTTGTTGTTCCGGCTTCGAGTCAAATTGATCTTTCAATGCTTCGTGAAGCTACTGGAGCAAAAGATGTTAGGTTAGCAAGGGAGGTTGAGTTTAAGGACTTATTTCCCGATTGTGAAGTGGGTGCAATGCCTCCTTTTGGTCATTTGTATGGTATCAGAACATTTGTTGCAGAGAAATTGGTGCATGATGATTTAATTGCATTTAATGCAGGTTCTCACAATGAATTAATTGAAATGACTTATCGTGATTATTATAATCTCGAACATCCCGATATTATTAGGGTTGCAAGAGGTAATTAATCACATTTGAGATTTACTGTTAATAAGGTTATCCAATGATTTGAACATTGTTTTGGATAACCTTATTTTTATATTTTTTATTCTATTTCGGAATCAATACTTGCTGTTAATCTTTTATCACCGGCATGACTTGGAATATCACCGGAAAGTAAACCGAAGTAATCGTGAAAGTTGTTTTTATTTAGTAGTTCAATTGCTGTTTCAAGTTCTTTATCATTTTTTAGTGAAACAATGTATGCTCCTTTTTGATAGTAATAACGTTTTACTATTTCTATTGAAAGAATTTCTTTAATTTCTTTTTTAAATAGTTCTAAGTCTTTTTTTGCATCTAAAGCAATTACTTTTTTTAAGGTTTCAAATTGCTCTTTTGCGGCTTCGAAATAGTCTTCTTTTTTAGCTGTTTCGATTAAATCTTCGTATTCTTCAAGTGTTTTAGACTGGTATTTGAAATCCTCTTTAGAACAAACAAATTCTTTGAATTTGTTGTATTCTTCATTTGATAATTCAAATTTATCAGGGGTATTTATTTTTTCATTTTGTAGAACAAAATCGGTAGCATAATCGAAAATTATTTGATTGGCAATTAAAGCGTATGAAATATTGCCTCCCTTGGTAAAATTGACCTTTATGTCGGGCGATACTCCTCCTCCGTCAAATACTTTTCGGCCGCGAAGAGTTTTAAATTCCGATATTAATGTGTCGGGAACATAACCAACGCTTCCATCATCGTTTCGGTGAGTGTAATCAATAGCTTGTATGCAGCGTCCACTTGGAATGTAATACTTTGCAGTGGTTACTTTTAGTTGTGAATTGTACGATAAACGACGTGTGGTTTGAACCAGTCCTTTCCCAAAACTGCGTTGTCCTATTATAACTGCTCTGTCTAAGTCTTGTAAACTACCGGCAACAATTTCTGATGCTGATGCTGATCCACGGTTAATAAGTACTGTTAACGGAATAATGGTGTCAACAGGTATATTTATGGCTAAATAGGTTTTGTCCCATTGCTTAACTTTTCCTTTGGTACTTACAATTTCGTTTCCTTTAGGTACAAACATGTTTACTATTTTAATTGCTTCATCCAGCAACCCTCCGGGATTTCCTCTTAAGTCGAGAATTAAACTTTTAGCTCCCTGTTTTTCTTTTAAATTTAATAAAGCACTTTTAACTTCATCAGCACATCCTTGAGTAAAACGGTTTAGAACAATTAAGCCGGTAGCGTCGTTAACCATACCATAATACGAAACGGCATTAATCTGAATGTTTTCGCGTGTTAGTTCAATAACTAAAGGTTTTTTTTCGCCCGGACGATCAATTTTAATTTTCACTTTTGTTTTGGCCGGTCCTTTAAGTTTATCACTAACTTGTTGAGTAGTTTTACCTACAGCACTTTCGCCATCAATTTCCAAAATTTTATCGCCGGCTTTTAATCCTGCCTTTTGAGCCGGAAAACCTTCGTAAGGCTCATTAATAACAATATAATCGCCTTTTTTGGTAATAATTGAACCAATTCCTGCATATTCGCCTGTTGTCATAAACCTAAAATCTTCCATTTCGGTTTCAGGTATATACTGTGTGTATGGATCGAGTGATTCCAGCATGTTGTCAATACCTGTTTTGATTAATTTTTCAGGATCGGTTTCATCGACATAATAACTGTTTAGCTCGCGAAACAATGAATAAAAAATATCAAGGTTTTTAATGATTGAGAAATTGCGTTTGTCATCATTAAAACTGTATAATCCAATAGAAAGAACCAGCATGATTGCTATAAGTCCAAGCCACGAAAATTTTTTAGAAAATTTTCTTTTTCCATTATCAGCATTTTGAGCTGAATATTCTTTATTCATTTCTGATTGTTTAATGATTTCTTCCATTTTTCAAATATCCTCCAGAAGTAATTTTTTTCAGTGAAAAACAAATATAATCAATTCGTAGTGTGTAGGAGTATTTTGATGGTTATATTTCCTCAATTTCACTCATATAATTCGAAGATCTGCGTTCCCGTTTTATAATTTACCCGACCGAAAAGATTTATAACTTAATACAATAAAGGAGTGTTAAATGTTTCATAACGAAGTGTTAAAACTTATTATTTTTTTCTTTGTTTAAGCATGTAATGTTTTTTTCAAGTTTATTTCCCTGATCGTCTATAATAGTTAGTTTATGTGATCCGGGTGTAAGAAATAGCTCTAACTGGTGAAATCGAAAGGTTTCACCGGCATATTGTTCATTAAGATGCCAGTATATATGAGCTGATGGGTTGCGGTGTGAGAGTTTTAAAACAACTTTTTCGCTTTCGCCTTGCATATTTTTGGGTATCATTATTTTAGTATTTCGGGTTGGATATATCATTTGCATTGGGCTTGATGTATTTGCATGGCACCCTTTTTTATATGGAGGTAGTGGAATGTAAAAAGGGTGTTTTTGTTTATAAAACCATTCCATAACAGGGGGTAGAACAAACCATGATTTATGTTGCATTTTTTTTGTTTCGTAACAATCGGAATTTACTTGGTATATGCCATTTTTGTCGAGATGTATTAACTTGTGAAAAGGGCAGGTTACATTATGATATCCGACATTAGGGATTAGCATTGAGTCGGTTTCTTCGCAATTCTCAGAAGCAAGAAAGCCCGATTTTTTACATATTTTGGCGGGGATCATTGCATCGAAAGGCTTTTTAAACCACGATGTTTGAGGTAACATTCGGAATAGTTCAAACATAATTGGAGATGCTGTAGTTCCTCCTGTTAATCCCGGGCGACCTTCGCCACTTGCATTTCCAACCCATGTTGCAACTGTATATTCGGGGGTAATGCCAATGGCCCATGCATCGCGGTGTCCGAAACTGGTTCCTGTTTTCCAGGCAATACGACGTGAATCCTGATACATTTCCCATCCGGTTTCTTCTTCGGGGCGATGAACTCCTTCCATTGCTAATACAGTGTACCAAATAACGGAGGCATCTAGAACAAAAGGTTCTTCAAATAATACTGATGACTTAGTTGTATCTGTTGATTGAATGATAGTTGGCAATTGCCAATCGTCTTTCATGTATTTGCCATTGGTTAAAGTGTAGTTTGATAATGTACGAGCCATGGAAGAATATACTGATGCTAAATCCCAAAGATTTGCCTCGGCACCACCTAAAATAAGTGATAAGCCATAATAATCTTTGTTATGATTTATTGTTGTAATGCCCATATTTCGCAGTTGATTGATGAATCGATCAATACCATATTCGTTAAGTAGTTTTACAAATGGTACATTTAGCGAGCGCGATAGTGCATCATTTGCACTGACTGCTCCATCGTAACTTTTAGTATAATTTTGTGGTGAAAAGTCGGAATAGTAAGTTGGTATATCGGGTATTAAACAGGTTGGTAATATTAATCCGTCTTGTAAACATGATGCATATAAAAAAGGTTTTAAAATACTTCCGGTACTCCTGGGAGCCTGAATAACATCTACATTTTCTCCATAGTCTTCAATATCATTATGACTACTATTACCTATATAAACTAATACTTTATTTGTTTTATTGTCGATAATTATTGCTGATGCATTATAAATGTGATTTTGTGCATATCTGCGTGAAAAACGATTTACAATTTTTGTGGCTTTTTCCTGATAATTTATTTGAAGTGAGGTTTTTCTATTATTAGTATTTTTTTTAAAATAATAATTCATTAAATGAGGAGCAAGTGATGGTAGTGGTGATGGGTGTTCAACAATTGGTTCTATTGTTGACATATTGTAGTTGGTTGAATCAATAAAATTTTTTTGAAGCATTTTTAAGAGTAAACGATTGCGTTTTTTTTGAAGTAATTCTCTGTTTCGTTTTGTGTGAATTAGTCCCGGAGCATTTGGCAAAACAGCTAAAGTAGCAGCTTCACCCCATGATAATGAGTGTGATGGCCGTCCAAAATAACGCCACGAAGCAGCTTCCAGTCCAACAACATTTCCTCCGAAAGGAGCATGAGATGCATATAAGTTTAAAATTTCTTTTTTTGAATATCGGGTTTCGAGCCTTATGGCCTTAATGGCTTCAATAAATTTGTTCCATATTGTCCTTTTGGCTTGGTTCGATAGTCGTATTGTTTGCATAGATATTGTACTACCACCACTAATAATTTTTTGGGCTGAGATATTTTGCCAGGCAGCACGAAATAGAGAGAGTGGATTTATCCCTGGGTGATAATAAAAATATTCATCTTCAAACAGTAATAATGCTTTTTCGTATTTATGGGGTATTGAATCGGATGGTGGGAATCGCCATTGACCATCGTTTGCAATATGAGCATTTAAAAGATATCCATCTTTATCGAATACAACGGTGCTGTAATTAATATTACTGAATTGTGATGGGATTGAAAAGTAAAAGTATAGGCCGCTTATAAAAACTAAAATTATTACTATCCAATGTTTTAATTTGGGTTTTTTAAGTGTTTCAGAAATCATATATAATTAGTAAATGCGATAAAGTTACTTTTTTTTTAATTATGGTGTAACTTTAGCAGAAAGGAGTCCGTCACACATACAGACCCGGTTTTATTAATGACAACGAAAGAGTTTAATCAAAGCGTAGATCTGCATTCAGATTCAATTTACAGGTTTATCCTTAAAAATATTAAAGATGAGGATAAAGCTCGTGATATTGTGCAGGATAGTTTTGAAAAGTTGTGGCGAAATCATGAAAATGTTGATGGAGAGAAAGTTAAGAGTTACTTGTTCTCAACTGCATATCATACTTTAATTGATATTGTAAGGCGAGAACAGAAAATGTCGCGGTGGGACTCAGCGTTCGAAAACGAAGTTGTTGATTGCAGAAATTATACCGATTTGAATGAAGTATTGCACTATGCAATTGATAAATTGCCAAAAGCACAGAAAATGGTAGTGTTATTGCGCGATTATGAAGGGTATAGTTATCATGAAATTAGTGAAATAACCAATTTAACTGAAGCACAAGTTAAAGTGTATATTTTCAGAGCCAGAGTGTTTCTGAAAAATTATATTGGTAAGATGGAAGTGTTAGTTTAAGGGAATTGATAATGAGAATAACTGTTAATAATTATAGGATATATTACGATCAGTTTTTAAATGGCACTTTGGAGTCATCGTTGGAAATTGAGCTTATGAATTTTCTTGATTTACACCCTGAATATATAAAGGAAGAGGATTTGAGTAGTTCATTTTTATTTAAAGATGTTTTTTTTGAATTTGCTTTTAAAAATGAGTTGAAAAAAACTGATGATGATCTTTCTGATTATGAACTTTATGCAATAAAAAAGGTTGAAAATGAAATTGATGATGTTGAGCAAAAGCATTTGACACAAATAGCTATCAACGATCCTTTTATAGCCGGGATAAGTAATATTTATAAAAAAACCCGTTTAAAGCCCGATTTATCTGTTGTTTATAAATCGAAAAGAAAAATAAAACGTTATTTGGTTGTAATTAATAAAAAGGTTGTTGCATGGAGTGCAGTAGCTTCAATTTTTTTCATGTTTATACTGTTAAATTACAATAGTTTGTACAAACGTAATAATACTAATAATTTAATATTATCAAATATTAGTGAAGAAGTAGTTATAAGTAATGAAAAGAAAAATATAGTTAAAAAAGATAGAAAAGCTAAAAAAGAGCCATCAAAACAGGTAAAAACAAACAGGATAAAAAAAACAAATGAAAAAAAGGCACATCCTATTAATCCTTATATTGAATTGGATGAACCTTTGCTTGCCAAGATTGAATGTTCGACTGTTGATCATATTTTGGAACCTCCAATTGTTAATGGATATGAAATAGCTTTAAATGAAATTATGAATGTTTATATCGATAACCAAATAAAAATGAGTGATTTATGTGAATTATCGGACAAAAATATTGAAGTAAAAAAACCTTTAAATCTAACTGGGTTTAAATTGATTGAAGGAAGTGTGCGAATAACCAATTTATTTATGAGAAAAAAAATAAAACTTAATAAGTATTTCGATGATCAAGGTAAAATGATTGCATATAAACTTAAAGGCGAAGGCCTTGAATGGACTAAGAGATTAAAAGATGAATAAGATTATTTTGAAATTGTAAAACTTAATGATATGATAATAAAAATATATATATCTGTTTTTATGTTAGTTATGATGGCTATCGTAACTTTTGCACAAAATGAAATTGAAATTTTGTCGGTTGATGAGAATAATGGAACAACTGAAATGAAACTATCAGGTATTAAAATAGAGGTTAATGAGAAATGCGATACAACCGGAGTAATTACTATTGGAGGACGTAGATTTGAGATAGTTGAAAACAATGATAATGTTAAAATTTTCATGACTCGTGTTCCAAGAGAAAAGTTTAAAGGACATTTTGCAGGTATCGATTTGGGTATTAATACTCTTGTTAATTCTGATTTTTCTACTGATTTGCCTTTAGGTTCAGCTTTTATGGAGCTTAATGCAGGGAAATCAGTAAATGTAGGCATTAATTTTTTACAGTATAGTATTGGTTTGCAAAAGCATAGGCATAGTATTGGATTGGTTACCGGTATGGGATTAAACTATTATAATTACAGGTTCGATAGTCAAAATATATTAGCAATAAATAATGTTACTGGCGAAACTACATACGATCATACTAATAAAGATGTGATGAAAAGTAAGTTTGTAACATCGTTTATAAATGTGCCATTATTGTTGGAGTTTCAAATTCCCGATTATGAAAGTTCTTTTTTTATTAGCGCAGGTGGTTTTGTGGGCTTTAATATTGGCTCTCATGCAAAAGTGGTATATAACGAAAATGGCACAAAGGTTAAAGATAAATCCTATGTCGATTATAATGTAAAACCTTTTCAATATGGATTATCAACACGTATGGGTTATCGTTTTGTAAAGTTATTTGCAAATTATAATCTTTCTGCTTTGTTCGATAATGATATGGGACCAGAACTGTACCCTTTTACCATTGGAATTACTTTAATTAATTTGTAACAATAATGCTATGAATCAAATAATTGCCATACTTATTATATTTTTTAATACGTTATTGTTGTTTGGTCAGTCTAACGATTTGATTAACCAATTTGATCGTCAATGGGAGATAACGCCTGGAGTATTTAGGGTTATGAAAGATGGGAAAATTGGTATTGTTACTTTAAATAAGACTATTTTACCATGTGAATATCAGCAAATTTGGGATTTAGATGAAAGTGGTTATTTTAGGATTATGATGGATGGAAAAGTAGGTGTGTGTCATTTGACAAAAGGAATTATAATTCCTACCGAATATGATCAGATTTGGGAGTATGAAAATGATAGAGTGCGTGTACTAAAAGATGGATTTATAGGTTATGTTGATACAGTTGGTAGTATAATTATCCCTCCAATATTTACTCAAATATGGGATTTTGAAGGTGATAGTGCAAAAGCTGTTTTTGAAGGCGATATAGTTTATATTAATAAAAAAGGTGGGGGGCTGTCTATTTTATATAAAGAAGAAAGTGTTGATGGGATTAAAGGAAAAGATATTATTGAAAAAAAAGAATCAAAATCGGTAATAGCAGAATCTGTTTCTGAAAAAAATGATTCTACAATGTTGATAACAATAGAAAAAAAGAAGAAATATAAACGTTTTAAAGGTCACTTTAGCGGCATAGATATTGGATACAATGGATATTTGAACTCAAAAGGCTCATCAGTACTTCCAGGCGATTATTATTATTTATCTCTTAATTCGAGTAAGTCGATTGAATTTAATGCAAATATTTGTCAGGAAGGCATCCGTTTATCTTCATCGGGAAACTTTGGATTAGTTACAGGTTTAGGAATTAATTTTAACAACTACAGGTACGATAAGCAAGATATTCTCCATGTTGACAGTGTTGGAAATATTAGTTTTTTTATTGCCGGAGATTTGGTTTTAAAAAGTAAATTAACAACATTATACCTTAATATCCCTTTTTTACTTGAGTTTCAGATTAAAGATCATTCGGGAGATCCTTTTTATATAAATGGAGGTGTTATTGGAGGTATTCGAATTAGTTCACATACAAAAGTTGTTTATAATAATGAAGGTGATAAGTTGAAAAAGAAGTCGTGGGGTGATTTTAATCTTAATAGATTCAGGTATGGTTTTATGGCTCGAACCGGCTATAAATTTGTTAATCTTTATGGAGTTTATTATATGACATCATTGTTTAATGGTAAAACTGATCCTGAATTGTATCCATACTCTGTTGGAATATCGTTTTACCCCGATTGGAATTAGTATTGCGGTTAAAGGTTTAATTTAGATTATAATATAAAACAAATCATATCTGATAAATATTTCTTTGCATTAAAATTTAATGCAAAACTTTGCGTTATTAATTCATCATCTTTATTTACTTTGTTTTTCGAAACCAGAATATTATCATTAGTTATGTTTGTTAATAGTTTGAAATTCAATCATATTACATCTTTTTTAATCGTTATCGTAGTTTTTGTATCGGGTTGTGGTGTGTTAAATTCGGGAAGTGGAGCCGATAAGGCTTTTCAGTTAGGCGAGTATCATAAAGCAGCTGAGTTTTATAAAAAGCTTTATTCGAAAGAAAAAAACAAATATACCAAAGGAGAAATATCATTTAAGATGGGAGAGTGTTATCGTAAGATAAACTATCCAACAAAAGCAGCATCGGCCTATTCAAAAGCAGCACGTTCTAATTATGATAACCCTTTGGCTTTATTGTATATGGGACAATCGTACCTAAAAGTTGGAGATGTTGATAAAGCCAAAGAAGCTTTTGAAGCTTATTTGATTGATCATCCTTCAGACATAATGGCACAGGAAGGATTAAAGTCTTGTGAGTTGGTAATATCAGAACCAAAGCCAAGCAGGTTTGAGGTTGAGCCAATTAAAGCATTTAAAAGTAAGTACAGCGATTTTTCTCCGGCTTTTGGCGGAACCGAAAATGATATTGTATATTTTGCATCAATGCGTCACGAAGGAAAAAGGAAGGGAGCCAGCAGAATAACCGGACAGGGAGTTTCCAATATCTATTCAACACGTCCTAATTCAAAGGGTAAATGGATGGATCCGGAGGCAATGGAAGAACCTATTAATTCGCAGTACGATGAGGGGGCTATTTGTATGTCGAAAAATGGCAGTACTATGTATTTTACCCGTTGCCGTTTCGATAGAACCAAAGAGTTGGGAGGTGAGATATGCACTATAAAACGTTCGGGAGGTATGTGGGGCGAACCAGAGGTTTTACCATTAGGAGGTGATAGCATTTTGTTTGCACATCCTGCCATTAATAACGATGAATCGGTTCTTTACTTTGTATCGGATATGGAAGGTGGTTTTGGAGGACTTGATATTTGGAAAGTTGAAAAAGGAGGTGAAGGAGGCTGGGGTGAACCCGAAAATATGGGAGCATTAATAAACACTGCCGGCGATGAGATGTTTCCAACGGTGAATGATGATGTACTCTATTTTAGCTCAACAGGTCATGCCGGATATGGAGGCTTAGATATTTTTAAAGTATTGATAGATAAAAATGAAGATACCGGTGAAGAAAAGATGCATTTGAAATTGCTCGAAAGACCAATAAACTCGCAGGCAGATGATTTTGGAATGGTATATCGACCCGAATCTAATGAAGGAATGTTTGTTTCATCGCGCGATAATGCTAAAGGCAATGATAATATTTTTAAGTTTGTTTATTATCCGATTACTTATTCATTAAACGGTAAAATCTTCGATTCAAAAACAGGCAATCCTTTAACCGATTCGTATGTTAAAATTGTTGGTTCAGATGGTACAATGGAAAAGATTGATATATTGCCCGATGCAACTTTTACATATCCTTTGAAAAATGGTGTTGACTACGTTTTTTTGGTTGCATCAAAGGGGTATTTAAACCAAAAAGTTAATTTTACAACCATTGGACTTGATGATGATAAGGAATTTAGTTATGATTTAGCTATGATTTCGAAAAGCATGCCTGTTGTTATGGATGATATATCATACGATGCAGGGAAATATGAGATTACTACCAAAATTGCCGCATCGCTCGATCGCTTGCTCAATATGTTGTTGGATAATCCAACAGTTACAATTGAAATTACTTCACATACAGCTGCTGAAGGTGATGAAACTCAAAATATTATATTATCGCAAAAACGTGCAGAAGCTATTATTAATTACCTGTTTAAAAAAGGGATTCCGGTTGAAAGGGTTGTTGCAAAAGGTGTCGGTGATTCGCAACCATTAATGGTAGATAAAAAATTGGCTAAAACATATAAGTTCATTAAAGAGGGCGACATACTTACAAATGAGTATATTTCAGAGTTAAAAGGTAAGAATAAAGATATTGCAATAGGGTTGAATCGTCGCACTGAGTTTCGAGTTTTATCGGAATAAAAGTATACGGGGTTTCTAAAATTATTTACTGATGAAATTTACACGTGCAGATTATAACCGACGGATAGTCGATTTAGAAAACAAGATACCCGAAAATGAACCTGTTTTCTTGTTAAGAGCTCAGGATAAGTTTTCGTCGGTAACGCTCAAAAAGTATTGCGATTTTTTAGAGGAAGAGGCTTTAAACACTAAAAATATGGAATTGATGGATATGGCAAAGGAACTTAGAGAACATGCACGCGAAATGTTAATGTGGAAATATTCTCATACACCTGACAGACCTAAAGTGTAGGTTTATATTACTAGTACTAATGAATTTATTATAAATATTTTATTTATAGTAATAATGATTTTAATGGAATTAAATCCATTTCGTTGAATTTATATTCACAGTAATTTTCAATAAATTCCTTATTTATTTTAAACAGTTTAGAATTAAACATATCCTGCATGTAAACATTTTCTTCGTTAAAATAATCATTTTCAACATCTGTAAAATTTAGTTCACAAGCAGAAAGTATCCAATTAGTTCCTTCTTCGTTCATATTTAACAACGGAAGCCCATGAGTACGACAAATAATTGGTCGGTATTGGTAAATTGTACATTTATTGTTTTTAAGAAACTGGCATCGTTCATTACCTTCAATAACATCGCTCTTGCTAAAATCACCTTTTAAACCTGATGCCTTTTTAATGGCATAAAACTCAACCGGGAATACTTTAAAATTGTAACAACACGAATCACAACCTGCTTTGCATACCATATTATTTTTGTGTAATAATGATAATGTTTCTACTTTATTATCAATTTCGTCTCTTAACCTGAGGTATTTATTAAATATGTCCATTAATTATTTTTTAAAGATATGTGAGGTAGGTTTTTGTCAACTACAATTTTAATATTTTCAGGAATATAAATATCAACCTCAACCTTTTGATTTCTTATTAAAGCATTGTTAAATAGAGTAAAATATTTATCTATTTGAAGAATAGAATCAGATTGAAAATGGAAAAATTCAATAGCCGAAGCATTTTTTTCAGCATCAAAGTGATTTTTACCCCTTGCATATTTTTTTATTTTAATATGTGCTTTTTCTGAATTGTGAATTTCAATATTCGGTAAGCCTTTAATAATTATTTCACCTTTGTACGAAACAACATTAAGATTATTAATATTAATAACTTCATTGTCATTGTCATTATTGAAAATGGTTGATTTTGTAGTTTTGATATATAGTGTTTTATAATTGTCTACTTTAAGTGGGTTTTCAATATTTACAAAGGCTTCGGATAAGAAGTTACGTCCGCTTTTTAGTCCAGCATATGTAATTAAACCAATACCAAAAATCCAAAAAATAAAAGCTAAAATACCAATCCATATATGTCCTTTTTTTATATTAAAAATTAAGCAAATTCCCCAATAAAAAAGTATAAGTAGTGGAATGCCAATTGCAATAAGTATTCCTGTTTTTAAAGGAATTAGATCGGCAATATCAATAAATTTTGCAGGAAGAGTGGATAGAATATTAAACGGAAAATCGGTTTCTGTTACTAGTTTAGGATATATTAATATTGATAATGTTATAATTGATAATGATATAAAACTTATTAAAGTAAGTAATGCTCCAATTATTATTGCAATTGGTCTAATTGCATCTTTATCTGCAATTGGTTGTTTTTGTTCATATTTTTTTTGTTTATAGGTGTTTGAATTATCATTTTTGTTGCAATTTGTTTGTGATTTATAGTTATTAGAGCCATGTCCCATCATTTCTATTTTTTGCCTCATAGTATTTGCTGTTGGCATGGCTATCCAAAATGCAATATAAATTAAAGGTGTTATTCCTGAGATTGTTAAAATGATAAATATAACACGGAATATTACTGTATCGATATTGAAATAATGTCCTAGTCCGCTACAAACTCCAGCAATAATTTTATCATCAGTATCGCGATACATTTTTCTCGAATTGGAAAATAATGGTTGTGTTGTTTGGCTTTCTTTATATGACCGGGAATCATTGCTATTTTCTTCACCTGCTATATCTTCGGGTTTTCCCATTATTTTAATAACTTCTTGCACCATTGTTTCGGTTATTATTTCGGCAGTTGTTTTACATGACGATCGAAATAGTTCGGACAACCTGGTTTCGATATCATCAATTATTTCTTGTGATTCTTTTTCATCATTAATTCTATTTTTTATTGATGTCAGGTAATTTTTCAGTATTGTGTATGCATCTTCTTCTATTTGAAATGCATTTCCTTTTATGTTAATATTGATAGTTCTTTTCATTTGTTCTTTTTTTAGTTTATAAGTAAAAACCATTAACAAAAAAACCAAATGTTCTAATAATAATTGATAGTAGTATAAGACCTCCAATAATATATAACATCGTTTTCATAAGATTTTTTGATAGTATACCTATTAATAATAGGATAAGAATAATTGGCCAAAGTTTGAAATGATGCCCTAAAAGAAGTGGATAGTGAATAGAGAAATGAAATCCATTAAAAATATTTGATAATACAAAAATAATAATTGGGAATAAGAAAAATATACCAATAATAATTATTCCAAAAATAACCAGGTTTCTATCGCGTTTATTTTTGTTTTGGAAAAACTGTTCGCTTCTTTTATATGCTTCGGAGTTTTTAAAGTTGTTTTTTACATCTTCATACTCTTCTTTTATTTTTTTTTCGATGTTTGAAATATTTATTGATTCTCCTTTCATTTCGAGCTTTTGAGCTGTTGTAATTGCCGGAGGGAGTAAAACCCATAATATAACATATACAGGAATACCTGCGAATGCAGTAAATATTGTTAATATTAAGTAAATGATACGAACTATCGTAGTATCAATATTAAAATATGCGGCTAAACCACTACATACGCCACCAAAAATACGATTGTCTATATCGCGATATAATTTTTTTGATTCCGGAATGGTTTGATATGTTTGTGATGATTTTTTTTGATTGTTATTATATGTTGTATTATCCTCTTCAATTTCTTCAAAATCTTCGGGTTGACCCATTGTTGATATAGCATCTTCTACTATTTCAATATTAATTACACCTGTTTCGGGATTTATTTTTTGCATAAATAGTTCAACCAAACGTCTTTCTATATCTGATATTATTTCATCACCACTCTCTTTATTTTTAAACCATAATTTTAAGCGGTTTAGGTAATCGTTTAAACGCTGATAAGCGTCAATATCGATAAAAAAGCTGCGCCCGTTTATATTTATTGTATATGTTTCGTTCATGGTTATTGAATTGTTTGGTTTAGGTTAATTATTTTTACAGCATTAATAAGTTCATCCCAGGCTTTATGCATGTCATTTAAAAATGATTTTCCATTATCGGTTAATTCATAGTATTTTCGCGGAGGTCCCTGGGTCGATTCTTCCCACCTATAACTTAAGTATCCTGAGTTTTTTAAACGAGTTAAAAGTGGGTATAAAGTGCCTTCAACCACTATCATTTTTGCATCTTTAAGCTTGGTAATTATGTCGGAGGCATAGGCGTCGTTTGCGTTTAAAATTTGCAGAATGCAGTATTCCAGAACTCCTTTTCGCATTTGTGCTTTTGCGTTTTCTAAATTCATAATGCAATATTTTTTGTTTTGTATTGAGCCATATTATGCTTTTCTATCATACTGTTATTATTGTTTTGCATATTTAACCTGTATGTTAACATTCTATTTTGGTCGATAAAAAAATAATTATTAAAAGTAAATACCTGATTAAACATTGATATAGGCTATACAAATATACTTTAAAATTACAGTACCTTGCAATACATATTACTATATTTTTGTCTGTTTTTAATAATTTAAAATCTTTCCAGATGATAAATTCTTTATTTTTAAGCCGAAGTAATCTTTAATTATTATCAATAGTTTAATATTATTAAAAAAATTATATCATGGAAAAAAGTATTAAAGGGAGTAAAACAGAGCAAAATCTTTTAAAAGCATTTGCCGGAGAATCGCAGGCTCGAAATAGGTATGAATTTTTTGCTAAAGTGGCTAAAAAGGAGGGATATGAGCAAATATCGGCCATTTTTCAGGAGACAGCAAGTCAGGAAAAAGAGCATGCCAAACGTTTTTTTAAATTTTTAGAAGGTGGGATGACTGAGATAACTGCTACTTATCCTGCAGGTATTATTGGAACTACTTTAGAAAATCTTAAAGCTGCTGCAGATGGCGAGAATGAAGAGTGGGCCGAATTATATCCCGAGTTTGCCAAAATAGCCGAAGAAGAGGGATTTAAAGCAGTTGCAACTGCGTTTAAGCTTATTGCAAAAGTAGAAGCCCACCACGAAGCTCGTTATCGTAAACTTTATCAGAATATTGCTGATGATAAGGTGTTTAGAAAAGATGAAAAGGTTAAATGGAAGTGTCGTAACTGTGGTTATATTCACGAAGGTGAGAAAGCACTTGAAAATTGTCCTGCTTGTTTGCACCCAAAATCATATTTCGAATTATTGGAAGAGAATTATTAAATATAAAACCCGCCTTTTAAGCGGGTTTTTATTTATAATAAATATTAATTCTTATTAACTTAAAATTTCGTCAATAGTAATATAATCCCCAACATGACCAGTCATTTTTTCAACATCGGTATTTACAGGTAATGTTTTTTTGCCGGGTCTCCAGCCTGCAGGACATACTTCACCGGTTTTGCTGGCATGTTGCCATGCTTGTATTTGTCTGATAAATTCATTTACATTCCTTCCAACTGAATCGGCCTGAACTTCTTGGGCAACACAAATACCGTCGGGATTAAACAAGAATCGTCCCCTAAGGGCAACGCCTTCTTCTTCAACTAATACCCCAAAAGCACGGCTTACTTCCTGGTTTGAATCTGCGCCCATTGTTAATTTTAATCCTTTTAAAATTGGTTCTGTTTCGGCAAATCTTTTGTGTGAGAATTTAGAATCAACCGATACAGCAAGTATCTCAACATTCATTGCCTTAAATTCATCGTAGTGTGCATTCATAGCTGCAATTTCGGTTGGACATACAAAAGTAAAATCGGCAGGATAGAAACAAACTACAGACCATTTTCCTTTGTAATCACTGCTTTTTACTGTTGTGTAATGTCCTGTTTTTGCATTGTAAGCATCCATTTCAAATTCTGGCATTAATTGCCTTACCATTGTTGAACTCATAGGTTTTTCCTCTTGGTTTAAGTTTTGAGATAAATTATTTATAGTTTCTTTTTTCTTAAGCGGTTTTACACCTGTTTCGCATCCCATATTTTTTATTTTAAAAGTGCATTAAACATCCATATCATTTTTTCCTGTTCGCTAATATATCCTGACAATAAGCTGGTAGTACCTTCATCGTTATTATCAGAAGCCAAGGTTAATATTTCGCGTTCTTTTTCAAGCAATACAGCTGTATCGTCAAGAAGAGCTCTAATGGTATCTTCGGCCGAACTAACATTTAATCGTTCATTAATAGAAGAGGTCTTTATGTAGTCCGAGAATGAATGAAGCGGTTTCCCATCAAGCATTAAAATACGTTCTGCTATTTCATCTGCCATTTCATTTAAGTTATTATAAACATCTTCAAATTTTGCATGTAAAGCAAAAAACTGTTTACCAACAATGTTCCAATGGTAGCCACGTACATTCATATACATAATTTGAACGTTACTCAAATATGAGTTTAACAATTTTACCATTTCATTTTTGTACTTATTTTCTAGTCCATTCATAATAACAATATGATTTAAATAATTATTTTATCTTATAACAAATGCCAACTAATAATTGTTCTTATTAAAGAGTAATTATTAGTTATTTTTTTTCAAATTTATTTTTATCGATTCAATTATCTTATCATAATCATCATTGGAAAGAAATGTTTTTTGAGGATTCATTTCAAAGACACCGCCAAATCCATAACCATTTTTATATTTAGGTACAACGTGAATATGCAGATGTGAAAGTGTATCTGCATAAGCACCATAGTTTATTTTATCGGGATTAAAAGCTAGTGCAATGGCTTTCCCTGCATTGGCAACATCTCTCATAAATGCATTTCGTTGTTCATCAGTTAATTCATGTAATTCAACGCCATGATTCTTATATACTACGTTGCAGCGTCCTGCATATGATTGCTCTTTAAATAAAAATAGTTGAGATACTTCCAGATCACAAATTTTTATCATTAAACCTTTTAATGTTTCATTGTTTTGACAATATAAACATTCAGCAATAGGTGTTATCATATTTATTTAATTTAAAATTAAGTTACAAAGCTATTAAAATTAATTTTCCTGTATATCATATGCGAATTCAACAAACTTGTATTACAATTGCATATTATGCTTGCTTTTTTTATTTGTAAATCATTTATACATATAAATTACGAGTTGTGCTAAATAAAACAAATCCTTAATATAATGTATTACTAAATTTTATATTTTTATTATTATATAATTTTAATTCTTT
>JAFGQQ010000193.1 GCA_016935595.1 Bacteroidales bacterium | reverse complement strand
CATTCTGAATAATATGCCTTATATTCAGGAATCATTGGTAATTGATGAAGATGAAAAACTGGTTGCTTTAGTTTATCCTGAACAGGATACAGTTGAAAAAGAAAAACTTTCACTTAATAACCTGACAGCAATTTTTAACCATACAAAAGATTTAGTAAATAAAGAACTGCCAAAATATATGCAACTTTGGAAGATACGTATTCATGATGAAGAATTTGCCAAGACTCCTAAAAAAAGCATAAAACGGTTTCTTTATCAAACAAAAAAATAGTGT
Organism: Bacteroidales bacterium; assembly: GCA_016935595.1. Next base: position 8,191 of record JAFGQQ010000193.1, on the reverse strand, counting down.
AATTTCCGGGAAAAATATCAAATTAATAAATTTATGCTATCCCTGGTCATCCCTTTATTTAATGAAGAAGAAGTTATTGAGCTACTTTTTGAAAGAGTTATAAACTCTATGAATTCAATAACCAAAGACTTTGAAGTTATTTGTGTAGATGATGGAAGCAAGGATAAAAGCCTTATTAAACTGATTGAATGTCATAATAAGGATAAGCGTTTTAAAGTTATATCTTTATCACGAAACTTTGGGCACCAGGCTGCAATATTAGCCGGATTAACATGCTCTAAAGGAGATTTTATTGCAATTATCGATGGTGACTTACAGGATCCCCCTGAACTTATTAAAAGCTTTTATGAAAAACTAAATGAAGGATTTGATGTGGTTTTTGCTGTTAGAAAAAAGAGAAAAGAAGGTTTTGTAAAAAGGCTATGTTACTGGGCTTATTACCGGCTTCTGAAAAAATTTGCCGACATAACCATTCCTCTTGACAGCGGTGATTTTTGCATGATGAACAGAAAAGTACTTAACCAAATTTTACAAATGCCTGAACAAAGTTTATTTATTCGTGGGTTGCGTTCCTGGGTTGGTTATAAACAAACAGAAATTGAATATGAAAGGGATGCAAGGGTTGCCGGTTTACCCAAATATTCATTTAAAAAACTATTCAATCTAGCTTACAACGGTTTCTTTAGTTTTAGTCATTTCCCTATTAAATTTCTAACTAAAACCGGATTTATAATTATCTTCTTTTCAGTAATCTATATCATTTACATTTTAATTAAAAAAATTTTCTTTGGTGGTGTTCCGGAGGGATTTACAACAATAATCGTATTTATTATCTTATTTAGTGGCGTCCAGCTATTAGCAACAGGACTCGTTGGAGAATATTTGCTTAGAATTTATGATGAAAGTCGCAAAAGACCTTTGTTTATTATAAACGAAAAATTCCTTGACTAAATACTGAAACAATGCAAGGAATAGAACGGTTATTTTCTATTTTTAATAAGGCAGATACAAGAATTTTAATTTTTTTATTATTATGCTTAAATTTTCTTGGTTTTGTTCTATATCCAAATGAAGAACAATATTTGGCTTTTTCAAAAATATACATTGATCCACAATGGATTCCAAATTCCTTTTCTCTTACTGATGTTGCAGGCACACGAATTCTGTTTCAACTAATCTTTGGCTTTTTACTTCAGTACTTTTCATTTGAATCTGTTGCATTTGGTAGCAGATTAATTAATTTCATTTTTTATTCCATTATTCTGGCTAAAATTTTTAAAAAGTTTAAACTAACTAATTCCCAAATTTTTATATTTCTTCAATTAATATATTTTTCATATCAGTCTTTCTTTGCAGGTGAATGGCTTTTTATGGGCATAGAAGCTAAAACTATCTCGTACATTTTTCTTCTTTACAGTTTATACAATTTGTTTGAAAAAAAATATTTTAAAACAATATTATTTGCAGCTTTTTCAACCTGGTTTCATATTTTGGTCGGTGGTTGGTATGCTTTAATAGTGTTTATATATTTTTTTGTTTATAAAGTAAAATTAAAATCTATTATACATTATGGGTTTGAATATTGTATTATGATTCTTCCCTTTATTATTTATTTGTATTATAATTATATAAAAAATAATGGGCCATCGGTTATAAACGGAATCAATATTAATTACATTTACGTTTACCTCCGAAATCCCCATCATCTCGCGATTTTTAAAGATTGGGCTACGTTCAATAAACATTTTATTACAGGTATTTCGTTGACTATTATTATGTTCTTCATTTGTGTTTTTTATTTTCGGAAAATTAAAGATCCTTACCTTAAGCAACTTAATACTCTAAATATTATTCTTTTTTCCCAGCAGTTATTCTGTTTGCTTTTAGCAGCAATTGATAAAAAGGGGGTTTTTTTAAAGTATTACCCCTTCCGCACAAGTGCATTATCTATGTTATTGGTTATTATTCAGCTGTTATATTATTTCAGAATCCCTAATGAAAAAATCCGTATTTTAAAATTATTTACGAAAAACAAATATATATTCCAGATAACAAGATTGACTTTATTTATATTCGCTTTCGCTGTTTTAATAGTTAACTCAATAAATAACCTTAATAAAAATTTAAATTATTTTTCAAAAGATAACAATAAAGAAAAAGCCGGGTTATATAACTACATTAAAAATAATACAGATAAATATTCAGTATTTTTTATTTATAGTAAAAACGAAAATTTATCTTTTATAAGGTCAGCTGAAAGGGATGTGTTTTCGGTTGGAAAATTCATTCCTACTCAAAACCACCAAATTTATATGTGGTATCTTCGTACAATTGAGCAAGAAAAAGCTGTTAACAACATTGAATATCTATTCAAACTTAAAGAAAAATATCGGATTGATTATGTTGTAAGCGGCAAAGAACTTCCCGATAATTTTAAACTTGTATACAGCAATTCGCTTTATTTTTTATACAAAATATAATTTTTTCTTTTCAACGCAACCTTATTTGCTTCTATTACATCATAACAATAACTAATTATTTTTATACTTTATCAAATGGTTGAAAAAGCAAACAGAGAGAAGGAAAATAAAGTATTATATTATTGCCGTTCGTTAAACAGTTATGAAGAAAAAGCCGGATGTGACAGTAATTCTCCTATCCAGATTAAGGTAATTGATACGGATAACAGGGATGTAATACTTGAACAGCTTGGTTTTAAAGAAGAGAATGAAAACATCAGGTTTGTTGTTCATATTATGCTCCGAAAGTAATATATGATCAGTAGCAGGGCGGTATTGTTAGCGGAGAAATAAAAGTTAAAAGCCCTGCTATTTTATTTTTTTAAAATACAATCCGATATAAGAGATCTGGGGTTAGTCCGCTGCCATAAGTTTCAACATTTCCCGTTTCAGGATTGAACCTGATCTGGTAAGGATTTTTTCTGTTAGTGACATTCTGAACATCAATAGCAAATTCCTGAGAAGATCGTTTCCCTATCCATTTATATCCAATCCTTAAATCTAACTTAAAATAGTCAGGTAATTGTGCAGAAAACGGATTTTCCTCATTAAACACAGTTTTTTTAGCAATTTTTGAAGCTTCAAGATCAACCGGAGAATATCTCGGTCCTCCGCCCCAATTCAGTTTTCCATCGACAGTTAATTTTTTAATGTATTTAGAATTTTCTTTTTTATTTTTGATATTAAATTCTTTACCTCCTAATAAATTAAATACAAAATTGCTATTAAATGCTGTGTTTCTTAATACTCCGTCGCTTCCCCTGTATTTCGATTCAAATAATGAAAGAGTAGATAAAAAATAAGTTCCATGATCCATAAATTTTTCTGCAGTCAATTCAATTCCGTAATTATATCCTTTTCCTCCGTTCTTCAATTTTTTAACATCAATTGTAGTATATGTCTGGCGATTGAGTAATGAATATGAACTAGGTTTTGCTTCCACTACAACATCGGTAAGGTATTGATAATAGATTTCTGATTTAAACCGTATTTTATCCATGAATTTTGTATCATATCCGATAACAAAATGCTGACTTTTAGTAAACCCCAGGTCTGTGTTCGGAGTGCTATATGTTCCGTCAGGCATTAAAACTTTCTGATTAATGACTTCAACCGGTGTGCTTAAAGAATGCAATCCGTATCCAAAGCTAAAAGTATGCTTCGGTAAAAATTCCCAATTTAATCCAACCCGCGGCTCTAATGAATTATTATTGTTAGAAACCTGGATAAGATCTGTTATACCAAAAATAATACTAATTCTGTCAGTAAACTTATATTGATGTTGAATAAAAATCTGCGCCAGAATATCACTTCCGGAATAATCTCGTAAAATTCTGTATGCATAAAGATTTCCAACATACAGGCTGTCCAAAAAGTCAAATGTTTGCAATTCTCCAGAAACACCCGCTTTTAATGTATTCCTGCTGTTAAACTTATTGTTGATAAAAAATTTTGCGGCAAATTTAGTACGGTTAAAATCGGAATAATACTGCATAACCGGAATCCGGTTAACAATGCTTAGTGAATCTATTGTATTATAATTATAAATAGTAGTTGCAGAGAGAATAAGCTTTGTATAAGCTGAATTTCCAATGATATATGAATGTGATAAACCTACTGCTCCGCTATAATTTTTATATAATAGATTCATTTCATAATCCGACTTATAAGCAAGCTCCTGCTTTTTCTGAGTGGTATCGCGTTCGCTGTCAAACATTTTCATATAGCCTTTACCACCATATCCAAAAATCGAAATAGTTCCGGTTTTTCGTGATGGAAAATTGAGCTTAAATGATAAGTCATCGTATTTAGCAATAGCTGTGCCCATAATATTCAATCCTGCAAGCCTTAAAATTTCTAAAGTAGAGTATCTGTAGTTAAAAAGATAGGATGAATTTTTCTTTTTTGAAATGGGGCCTTCAGCGCCAAGTTCAAAGCCATTTAATCCAGCTTGGGCTGTAAATTCGTGTTTTTCGCTGTTCCCATTTTTCATCCGTATGTCAAATACCCCTGAAATAGCATTTGCATATTCGGCAGGGAAAGCGCCTGTTAAAAAATCGGAGTTGGCCAGTACTTTGTTGTTTAACATCCCTATTGGGCCTCCGGTAGTTCCCCCATCGCCAAAATGGCTCGGGTTTGGAATATCAACCCCATCTAACCTGAATAATACTCCAACCGGCGAATTGCCTCTTACTACTATTTCGTTTGTAGTTTCAACCGACATTTTAACACCGGCAAAATTCATTGCCATGCGCGAAATGTCATTCCCGGAACCTGCATACCGGTGAGATTCTTCAATGGAAAAAGTCCGCGCACTTATTGGTGCATAAGTATTTAATGGTTTTTCTTTGTTGTGAAATGCCTTAACTGTTACTTCATTCAGTTTCATAACACTTTCGGTCATTTCAATAGTAACAACTAACTCTTTTCCAGATGTTACTTCAAGGTTTGGAATAGTGATAGTCTCATATCCCACAAAACTAATTTGCAGGGTAATTCGTCCAACCGGAACATTTTCAACCCTGAAATTTCCATCTTTATCTGATACCCCGCCATTTTGGAATACTGAGTTTTTTATAAAAACAGTTGCAAATTCAATTGGAATATGAGTTTCTTTATCAACAATTGTTCCTTTCACAGTTTGCCTGAAATCCTGAGCATTTATATTATTTACCAGACATAGTATTATTATAAAAATTATAACTTTTTTCATTTTTATTCTTGATTTAGATGCTTTTGTTATTATTGAATGTGTTTAAAATTATTTTTACCCAGGCTTCAGCCTTTTCTAATTCACCTTCTTTTAATGGCCCTTCTTCCCCGGTTACTAAAAAACCTTCCGGATGTACGAATAGTTTTCCTCCTTTTTTCTGCAGATGAGAAGCAATTGAGTGAGCAGCATAACCGCCGTTTTTAACAATAAATTTTACAAAAGAAGAATTTATATCAGGAATAGAAAGGCGTGTATCAAATGCAGTAACCTGAACTTCATTTAAAAAATTTGATGGAATACCTTTAATAAATTTTTTAATTGCTTCTGTTGGCCTAAAACCACGTGTTGGAGAGCCAATTATTATAACATCTTTGTTTTTTAAATCATTAATTTCAAAATATTTTATCTGACATATCTTCACATCATCTTTATCTGGAAAAGAATTATATATTTTTTGGGCAACCTTTCCGGTATTTCCAAACACAGAATCGTAAATTATAAGTGCTTTCATCTTAATTATTTTTTAAAGCGGTTTCGACTGATTTTAAAATGCATTTACTACTGATTGTTGCGCCGGAAATTACATCAATGCATACCGACTGTTCTTCAATTATTTTATCAATTATCGCTTCTGCTGCCTGTCCTTGGCCGGTGCGGTGCTTGATGATTTCTATATTTTTTATTTTATGCCCAATTACTGTAACTTTTGTGACCACTTTTACCGGACCTACACAATATTTTCCTTTATACACATTATCCGGAATTTTTTTCAAATTTATCTCCAGGGGAATTTCTTTATCTGGTTGCGGATTAAAAAACGCTTTTATATTACTGCATGAATTAATTGTACATGAAAGCAGGATAAGTAATTGAAATATTCTGATCATTTTTATAAATTTTAATTTATTCTGTGACAAATATCCAAAACAGGTATATGCAAATCGGCCGGATTTATAGGGGCAAACTAATTAATTATGCTATATCCGACTAAGGTGTTAATTTTCAGAATCTTAATATATTTTATTTAGGAATAACAAATAAGGACGGGAAAATTGGCGAACTTTAAAAATAGACGTAATGTTAAACTTAATAGGTTTCAGCAACTAGTTTTTCAAGACCCTGAAAATTTCAGAGTGACAATGTAAAATATTTAAAATTAGGCATGCTGAACTGGAATAAGAATCTAAACTTTAAAATATTCTGAAGGAGTTGTACCGGTGGTCTTTTTAAAAAATGTATTAAATGTAGTTTTTGAATTAAAACCGCATTCATATGCTACAGAGAGCAAGGTAAAATTTTTATATTTGGGTTCTTTATATAAACTTAAAAAGTGTTTTAACCTATATCTGTTTACAAAATCATAAAAATTACACCCCATAAATTCATTCAAAACATATGATAATTGGTTTGTAGTTATTCCGGCTGATTCAGCTAAGTCTGAAAGATTTAATTCAGGAATTAGAAAAAGCCTGTCATCTTCCATTATCATTTTGATTTTCTTTTCAATCTGGACGATTTTATCTTTTGATATATTAACCTTTTTATATCTTTTATATTCTTCGCTAATAACATCATCATCCTCAAATTTTATTTTTTTTATTGCTTTTAGGTAACGCGGGTGATTTCGTAAATGATCCCAATAGTTTAAAATGTTTATAAATAAAAATGGAGTAGACATATTTTCAAGTCCAAACTCTAAATAATCAAGGGCTTTTTCATCCTCGCCAAGCAAAATATAGATTTGGCTTATAAAAGAAGCCTCTGTTGCAATAGAACTATTTAATTTTTTAGCTTCCTCCTTAAACAGCTCAAGATATTTATTTGCCTCAGCCTTATTTCCCTGATATGCATAAAATGATGCAGTTAGATGTGTTGCTGATATTGATGAATTTGGATCATTTTTTATCATTTGGATTGTTTCCATAGCCTCATCATATCTTTGCAGCTTACAAAGAGCATCAACTTTATCTAAATACTGGGGATACCAACCTGGGTATAATTGAACATTTTTTTCAATATATTCAAGTGCTTTTAAATTTTCATTAGTATAATTATAAATCATTCCTATCCCTGAGTTAATATGTTCATTTAACGGATCAAGCCTTTCAGCCTGAAAAAAACAATCCAGGGATTCTTCAACCTTCCCCATGGCAGCCATTACCAAACCTTTATATTTTAAGGCATCTGCATTACTTGGCTGAAATTCAAGTGTTTTATTCAAATTTTTTAACGATTCCGGTAAATTCCATTCCATCCAAAAATTCCTCAATGCAATCATTAAATATACTTCAGGATTATTTTTATCCAGATCCAAAATTCTCTGAATATGATAGCCAATTTTAGCTTGTACTTCATCAGGTTTTATGTACCCGGTGGCACCAAGCCAGGTAAATATATTACACAAACCTATATGAGCATTTACAAATTCAGGATCCAGTTTAACCGCTTTTTCAAAACAGTCAATAATATTATTTCCTTCATGAATATCCCATTTATGTTGAAGATACATTCCTTTGAGATACCAGTCCAACGCTTCTGTGTTTTCAACAACATGACCACTTTTATTTTTACTGATTTTTATGTCTTTATTTATTTTTTCTGCAATAATTGCAGCAATTTCATCCTGAACGATAAATATATTTTTTATTTCTCTATCCCAAGTCTCTGACCACAAATGAAATCCATCTGAAGTATTTGTTAATTGGGCAGTTATCCGAATAAGATCACCTGATTTTCGCACACTTCCCTCCAGTAATAAAGCAACATTCAATTTATAACCAATTTCCCTAACATCCATTTTCTGATTTTTAAAAGCAAAAGAAGAGGTCCTTGCAGTAACATGAAGCCCTTCAACTTTTGAAAGGGAATTTATTATTTCCTCAGTAATACCATCGCTGAAATATTCATTCTCCTTATCAGAACTCATATTTACAAATGGCAATACCGCTATGCTAAATTT
>JAFGQQ010000018.1 GCA_016935595.1 Bacteroidales bacterium | reverse complement strand
CAAATATGAGATTAAAATAACTACTATTTTTATAACCTAAATAAGAATTTCTTTTATTCTATAATTGATTAATAATATATATAAAATTTAAATTATTGTTTATTATGAATTTTTCAAAATTCCAAAATTAACTTATCCGATTCCTATTGTTTATCAGGCTTTGGTAATAAAACTTTCCTCGACAACCTGAATTTTCCGGTTTTCGGGTCAATTTCAATTAATTTAACTTTAACTTCATCTCCTTCCTTTAACACATCTTTTACAGATTTTATCCTATTCCATTCTATTTCAGAAATATGTAATAATCCATCCTTGCCTGGTAAAAATTCCACAAATGCTCCAAAATCTAAAATTGATTTCACTTTACCAACATATTCCTTTCCAATTTCAGGTATTGCCAATATTTCAGTAATTAATTGCATAGCTTTTTCAATCGAATCTTTATTAGTGGCCGAAACATTAACTAAACCCTTCCCATTTTTTTCTTCTATAACTACAACAGTATCAGTTTTTTGTTGAATATCTTGGACAATTTTCCCTCCCGGGCCAATTAAAGCGCCTATTAAATCTTTTGGAATATAAAATTGTTCAATTCGAGGAGCATGGGGCTTTAATTCTTTTCTTGGTTCACTTATTATTTCTGTTATTTTTCCTAAGATATGTAATCTGCCTTGTTTTGCCCGTTCTAATGCCTTTTCCAAAATTTCATAAGAAAGCCCTTCAACTTTTATATCCATTTGAGTTGCAGTAATTCCATCTTTTGTGCCTGCAACTTTAAAATCCATATCACCTAAATGGTCTTCGTCCCCTAATATATCAGAAAGAATTGCATATTTTCCAGTTTTAACGTCAGTTATTAAACCCATGGCAATACCTGAAACAGGTTTTTTAATTTTAACACCTGCATCCATTAAAGCAAGTGTTCCGGCACAAACTGTTGCCATTGATGACGAACCATTTGATTCAAGGATATCGGAAACAACTCGTATAGCATATGGATCTTCTTCTTCAGATGGCATCATATTTTTTAATGATCTGTGTGCTAAATTCCCGTGTCCTATTTCACGTCTTGATAAACCCCTTGCAGGTTTAGCATCTCCTGTGGAAAAAGGGGGGAAATTATAATGTAACACAAATTTTTCTGTCCCTTGCACAAGTACTTCATCAACAATCTTTTCATCTAATTTTGTTCCTAATGTAACAGTTGTTAAAGATTGCGTTTCGCCACGAGTAAAAATTGCAGAACCATGTGCAGCAGGTAAATAATCTATTTCACACCAAATAGGTCTTATTTCATCGTGCTTTCTGCCATCTAAGCGCACACCTTCATTCAAAACTAAATTTCTTACTGCCTCTTTCTCAACATTATGAAAATATTTTTCTGCTAAGAATAAAGTTTGTTCATCAGGTTCATCTAAAGTATTAATAAAATCCTCTAATATTTTATCAAAAGCAGCTTTTCGTTCCTGCTTTATTTGAATTTTTGATTTTGCTAAATTATAAACCTTATCATAAGTTTCTTTATGAATTTTCAGCTTTAATTCTTCATCATTTATTTCATGAGAATATACACGTTTTTCTTTCTTAATTAATTGGGCAAATTCTAATTGTGTTTGACATTGCATTTTAATTGCTTCATGTGCAAATTTGATTGCTTCCAGCATTTCATTTTCCGAAACCTCTTTCATCTCACCTTCAACCATTAAAATATTATCAATAGTGGCGCCAACAATAATATCAATATCAGCTTCTTCCAATTCAGTAAATGTTGGATTTATAATAAGTTTACCATTTATACGGGCAACTCTAACTTCTGAAATTGGACCGTTAAATGGCACATCGGAAATCGATAATGCGGCAGAGGCAGCTAAGCCTGCAAGAGAATCAGGTATAGTTTCTTTATCAGCTGAAATTAAATTTATGGTTACAAAAGTTTCAGCATGATAATCTTCCGGGAAAAGCGGTCTTAAAGCTCTGTCGACCAACCTGGCAACTAATATTTCGTTATCTGATGGTCTGGCTTCACGTTTCATAAATCCTCCGGGAAACCTTCCAAGTGCGGCGAACTTTTCTTTGTATTCAACTGATAATGGCATAAAATCTACATCTTCTTTAGCTTCTTTGGCAGAAACAACTGTAGCTATTAACATTGTTCTTCCTTGTTTCACAATAACGGCACCATCCGCTTGTCTTGCTAATTTACCTGTTTCAATCGTAACTGTTCTATTCTCGTCTAATTGAAAAGTTTTTTGAACATAATTTTGCATAAAAAAATAAATAATTGATAATTGTTAATAAATTATGGAATTAAACCCCACATTTTAAATAAGAAAAGGCAATAAATGAATTGCCTTTTCAAATAATTACTTACGTAAATTCAATGATTTTAGTAAGGTTCGGTATTTTTCAATATCTATATCTTTTAAATAATCTAGTAATTTTCTTCTCTTACCAACTAATTTCAGAAGAGCTCTTTGAGTACTGTAATCTTTCCGATTAATTTTAAGATGTTCGGTTAAATGGTTAATTCTATTAGTGAATAATGCAATTTGACCCTCAGCAGAACCAGTATTAATGTCTTTCTTTCCAAATTCTTTGAAAATTTCTTTTTTCTTTTCAGTTGTTAAGTACATATTTTCAATAAATTAATAATTATTAATTCTTGACAATCAAGGTTTGCAAAAATATCTATTTTTTTGTTATTATCAATATAAAAATTGAATTAAATTGAATACATAAAAAATTTATATTTTTAAGTGCCGCTAAAAAAATTAATTAAGGAATTAAAAAATACCGGAAATAGATAGCAACTTAATATAATATTGATCGTAAATGTTTAAATTAAAGAAAAAGTCAGATATTGACAAATAAATTTTAAGTTTGTACTTTTACTTTCAGCAAAAATTATAATGCTTCTTGAATGAAGAACTCAACAATTTTTAAACAGTTAGTAACCAATATTATAATACCTGTTTGTTTGGGTTTAATAATTCTGGCAATATATAATATCCGTTATACAAAAATCAAATTAACAGAATCGAATAACATTAAAAACCAAATTCTTATTAATGAGATAAACCATATAATGCAATTCCAAGATCTTGCTTTAATGATTCATGAAGATCTTTTAGAAGAAAGAATGAGAAAATACAGTGAATTAATAATAAATAAATACCTTACAGGTAAAAGCAATATTGATAAAATAGATCTCAATAAGATTAGAGAGGATTTAAATATGGACCCTAATTTTGAAGATATTTATATTATTGACCAAAATGGAATTGTTGTTAATACTACCTTTAGAAAGGATTATAATTTAAATTTTTTCAATTTTGGCATTGAACATGAAAAATATTTACGCGAAATTTTTGAGAATAAAATATTTAAAAGCGAAAGATTTACAATTGAAGCACGCACAAAAAGATTAAGAAAGTATACTTATCAACCTGCCAAAGATGGAAAGTATATAGTTGAACTCGGCACATATTCTAAAAGAGCTGACGAGATTATTGAGTTTATTAAAGCACATCTGAATAAATTATCTGAAGAACATACAAGTATTAAATCAGTTGACTTATTTATTGTTGCCGATAATCCTTTTTCTCTAAATAAAGATGCTATTCTAATAAAAGATCATGAAAAAATACTTAATAAAGTTTTCAAGGATAAACATCCACAAACACGCACTGTTTATGAAGACAAAAACAAATATAATTTTGATTATATTTATCTTGATATACGAAATACAGATTTATATAAAGGCGCCGTAATTAGAATAATAACAGACAGAACTAATGAAAAAAGATTATTACAATTTGAATTATTGAAAATAGTATTTCTATTTTGTATAATAATTCTTATTATTTTTTCATTAATATATAAAAAATCAAAAGATATATCTCTGCCAATTCAGCAATTAGCTAAAAATATAAAGAGAATATCGGATGGCAATTTTGATGAAAGGACTAATATTGTGGGAAATAGTGAAGTTGTTGAGTTATCAAATCAATTTAATTCAATGCTCGATAACATTGAAGCAAGAAATAAATTAGCTAATGAACAACGCGAAGAAATAGAAGCACAAAAACAACAACTTATAAACATAAATAAAGATCTTGAAAAATTATCTTTAGTTGCAAGCAAAACAAACAATGCCGTATCTATTTATGATGAAAAAGGCAACTTACAATGGTTCAATGTTGGTTTTGAAAGGTTATACGGATATACATTTAATGAAGTAATATATAATATAGGAGAAAATATTAAAAAGATAAATGAAAATCCTGATATTGACAAACTACTAACAATATGCTTAAAAACAAAACAATCGATTGATTTAGAGACAGAAACAATTAATAAATCAGGTAATAATTTATGGATTCAAACAACCTTAACACCGGTTTTAAATGAAAAAAATGATATAACAGGATTAGTAGCAATTGATACAAATATTACAGCCATTAAAAATGTTGAAGAAAAACTCAGGCAAAAAAATAAAGATATAACAGATAGTATAAGTTATGCAAAAAAAATACAGGAAGCCATTTTGCCTCATATTAATAAAATAAACACCAAATTCAAAGACCTATTTATTCTATTAAAGCCTAAAAGTATTGTAAGCGGAGATTTTTTCTGGTATTCAGAAATAAATAATAATCCTATTATTGCTGCAGCCGATTGTACTGGACATGGTATTCCTGGTGCATTTATGTCAATTATCGGAAATTCGCTATTAAATAAAATCGTATCGGATAATAAAATTGACGAACCTGCTGCTATATTATATAATCTGCGTGAAAATCTTTCAATAATATTGAACAGGAAAGAAAATAGCCCTATTTCAAAAGACGGAATTGATATTGCATTATGTAAATTCAATTTTACAACTAATACTCTGGAATTTGCCGGATCGTTTAATCCTTTATATATTGTTTCAAAAAATATTATTAATATTCCAAAAAAAGATCTTAAAACAAAAATTATTTACAATTCATTCTACTTATACGAAATTAAACCAGACAGGTATCCGGTTGGAATTACTGAAAGAAAAGAAAAATTTAACACAAGAGCCATACAATTATCTTCAGGAGATAAATTTTACTTATTTACTGATGGATTTGCCGATCAATTTGGTGGAGAAAAGAATAAAAAATTCAAATACAATAATTTTAAAAACCTTATAATTCAAATTCAAGATCACACAATTAAAGAGCAAAAGAAGATATTATCAAAAAAATTCGACGAATGGAAAGGTGAAAATGAACAAATAGACGATTTGCTTATTGTTGGTATTGAAATTTAATTATTTTTGTTCTTTTATTAGTTCAATAAATTGAATATTATTATTATTTTTTATAAATTGATATTCTAAAAATATACATATCATAACAAAACATTATTAAGCAATTACAGTATAACATACAATATGGATACAATAAAAATAAATAATACAGAGGATACACCAAGAGTAATTCTGGATGCTGATAATGAAGTATTCGAAATATCTGGTATGTCGCTCCCCGAAGATGTTAACTTATTTTTCGAACCTGTCCTTAGCTGGTTAGATGATTACTCAAAAAAACCTAACTCAGAAACAATATTTTGCTTTAAACTAACTTACTTTAATACAGCATCTTCTAAATTATTATTAGATATACTTTTTAAGCTAGAAGAAATGTTTGAGGATGGACATACAGTAAAAGTACATTGGTACTATCCTGAAGACGATGAGGATATGAGAGAATCAGGTGAAGAATATTCTGAACTTGTCGACCTTCCATTTGAATTAATAGGATACGAATCTTAAACTTTCGAGTGACTTTTACTTATATCTAATATTTTTCCAAAACTAACCAGATAAAACAATTCGCTTTTCTCATTATAAAAAAAAATCTTTTATATTTTAATATGCCTGCCTTTAAGTATCTCTTTTAAATTGGTAAGTTCTTGTGGTGCGCCTAATGCAAATATTAAATCATCGGAACTTAATTTTGTTGAAGATGATGGATTGAAGATATAGCCATCTTTTGATTTTAATCCTATAATATTTGCACCTGTTAAATTCCTAATATTTAATTCTCCAATTGTATGATCAGAAAAACACTCAGCCAAACCATCGCATGAAATCTCTTCAAGCGAAACATCTTCATGCTTTTGTAGCATAATACTTTCGAGAAATTCAACAACATTAGGTTGAGCCACCATTTTAGCCATTCTTTGTCCTCCAATTTTATCGGGCATAATTACATTTGAAGCGCCTGCAGCATAAAGCTTTTTAATAGTTGTGAAATCAATAGCCCGACTAATAATAGTTATTTCTGGATTCATCTCCCTGGCTGTTACAACCACAAAAAGATTTTCCTCATCGGTCGGATAAACCGTAATTAAAGCCCTGGCTTTATCAACGCCAGCCTCTTTTAATATCTCATCATGTGAAGGATCTCCGGCGATATATAATAAATCCGGCCTTTGCTGCAATTCTATTACCTTTTCCGGCCTGTTCTCTATAATAACACATTTAATTCCATGATCGTGCAGTTCTTCAACTGCTTGAGATCCATTCCTGCCATAACCAACAACAATTACGTGGTTTGCTAATTTTCCGATTTGTTTTTTCACTTTACTATATTTAAAATAATTTCTAAATACACCGTCAACAACATATCTAGTTAAAGTTGTAATTGTATATGCAAATATTCCAAAACTAAATATAATTAAAAAAGCTGTAAATATTCTTCCTAAGGGAGATAAAGGATGAACTTCCTGAAATCCAACCGTAGCAATAGTAATTATAGTCATAAAAAAGGCATCCAGAAAGTTAAATTTTTCGATTATTATATAACCAAAAACACCTGTAATTACAATAATAAAAAGAAGTACAAGGGAAAAATATGCCGGTTTTAAATCAATCTTTGTCATTTCAACATTTTGATATAATAAAATTACCTATTTGGCAATTCAGGCATTTTTTATTGTTACAATACTCATTTTTTAATTGTAACAATGCTTGTGTAATATAAGAATTTTCAATTTCAAACCCTAATCTTGACCAATTTTTAATAATAGAATTATTTTCAGGAGGTAATTTTTCCAAAAAAAATATTGCTTTGTCTTTAAATTCCTCATTGCCTTTCATTTCGCCATAAAAAAATAAAAAAGGAACTATTGTATTAATTATTATAGCATGAATAGTTGTATTACCTAATGCTTTTTTTTGTTTTTTAGAAATTTTTCCAAAAACATAATGATTGTCCCAGTATTTTAAACATTGAACATGAAATAAATTTTCTATTTCAGAAAAATTTTGAGCTTCAATAATTTTTGAAAATAATCGCGTTGATTTAAATATTAAACTGGCAAACTGGGCAATTCTTATAGTTGGAAAATTAGATGGCCTTAATCTTAAAAATTTCCATAAATGTTTTTCAATTGGTTTTAGATTATATTTTTTTCTTAAAAAAATGTATTCTTTTTTGAGATTATTAAAATATTCATCTTCGATATCTTCTTCAAAGAATCCTGCTTGCCCAAAAAGAAGTGCTTCTAATTGAAATAAATTATTTTTATGTTTTGCTAAAATCTTTAAAGGAATCGATTTAGCCAGCCATTCAAAAGGATCGGCATTTAATTTTAATCCAAAATTTCGGGCTAGATGCTGGTAAAATGTTTCCTCCCAGCTGTTTTTATTTATCGTAAAAGTTTGTTTTATTTGTTCTGTTTTTCTTTTTAACCTATCAATTGTTAATACAGTTAACCAATTCAATTTTACAAATTCTTCAATATTAACAATTTCTTTTTCACAAGGTATCCAGTTTTTACTTTTAAGTAAATGATTATATTTATTTAAATACTTTTCATCATATTTAATTTCAGCAGTAGGAATTTTCTGATTATTCTGTCTAAAAATATCTTTATCATTATAATGAACAACTTGTAAAATTATACTATTATAAGCTTTATCAACATGATGTTTATGTTTGTACCAATCTGATGATTTTAAATGCATTTCAATATTGCCTGCCCAGGTGGTTTTTCCAATTTTTATACGAGCATTAAAAAAATCGGGGCCGCCATTCTTATTATGAACACCTAGATCAAGAACGATTACTTTTTCATTATTTTGTGTAAATAATGATTCTTTCTTAAAAAGATTATATTTCCAAAGAAAATGTAAAAATTCTTCACTCATATTCCAAAAAAAACATAATATAACTAACTTAAATTAAATCAATTTAAATGAAATCAGTAAATTTTGCATCTCTTTCTGTAACTTTTGAGCCTCGAGTTTTGCTGCCATATAATATTTATCAGAATTATCAGCGTAAATTACCGACCTGGAGGCATTAACAATTAATCCGCATTTATTATTCATTCCATATTTAGCAACTTGCTCCAAACTTCCTCCCTGTGCACCAACACCAGGTACTAATAAAAAATGATCAGGAACTATTTTTCTTATTTCTTTCAACATTTCAGCCTTTGTAGCACCTGCAACATACATCATATTATTTTCATTTCCCCAACCTTTTGAAATCAATATAATTTTTTTAAACAAATATTCCTGGTTCTCATATTCCTTAAAATATTGAAAATCATATGCTCCCTGATTAGAGGTTAGCGCTAATAAAATAACCCATTTATTTTTATAGGACAGAAATGGTAATACTGAATCTGAACCCATATATGGAGCAGCAGTAATTGCATCACAATCAAGATTTTCGAAAAAAGCTTTGGCATACATTTTCGAAGTATTACCAATATCACCCCTTTTTGCGTCAGCTATGATAAAAATATCGGGATAATTTTTTCTTAAATAGTTAACAGTCTTTTCAAGTGACTCCCATCCTTTTTTACCTAAAATTTCATAAAAAGCCAAATTTGGTTTATAAGCAATCGTATACTCATTTGTATGTTCAATTATCTGCTTATTAAACTCAAATACAGGATCTTCATTAGAAAGCAATGACTTTGGAATTTTTTCTAAATCAGTATCAAGACCAATACATAAAAAGCTTTTCTTTTTTAATATATTTCCAAATAACTGGTTATAAGTCATATTATTAATTTTAATTATGCCAGACTTTAATCCAAACCACTATCTTTCAATCTTTCAGCATTTTCAGCCATCTGCAGCTTATCAATAATTTCCTCAATATTTCCATCCAAAATATAAGGAAGATTATAAATAGTTAAATTTATACGATGGTCGGTAATCCTGCCCTGTGGATAATTATATGTTCGAATTTTTGCAGACCGGTCGCCTGTCGACACTATTGTTTTTCGTTGCGAAGCGATTTTATCAAGATGTTTCTGGTATTCTAAATTATATAACCTGGTTCTTAATTCTTTCATTGCTTTATCGAGATTTTTCAATTGCGACTTTTCATCCTGGCAGGTTACAACAATCCCTGTTGGAATATGGGTCAATCTTATTGCCGAATAAGTTGTATTAACAGATTGTCCTCCAGGTCCGGATGAACAATAGGTGTCTTTTCTGATATCATCAGGTTTAATTTCAATATCAACGTCGTCGGCTTCAGGTAATACTGCAACTGTGGCTGCCGAAGTATGTATCCTGCCCTGGGTTTCAGTTTGGGGAACCCGCTGTACACGATGTACACCTGACTCATATTTTAAAATCCCATAAACTCCTACTCCCCTTACATTCATTACAATTTCTTTATATCCTCCAACTGTTCCTTCGGTAAAACTAGTAACTTCGACTTTCCATTTCTTCTGTTCACAAAATTTCATATACATACGATAAAGATCGCCAGCAAATATGCTCGCTTCATCACCTCCTGTTCCTGCCCGGATTTCCAAAATCGCATTTTTAGTGTCTTCTGGGTCTTCTGGTAATAACAGAACTTTAATTTTTTCCTCCAAGGGATATACTTTCTCATTTAATTCCTCGAGTTCTGCTTTTGCCATTTCACGTAATTCTTCGTCTTTTTCAGTAAACAGTATTTCCTTGGCTGAATAAATATTACTTAAAATATTCTTATATTCTTTATATGTTTCTATAATTGGTTCGAGGTCTTTATATTCTCTGTTTAATTTTACATAACGATCCATATCTGTAATAATTTCAGGTTGAGTTATTAAATTTGAAACTTCCTCAAATCTCGCCTGGACTCCATCCATTTTTTCTAAAATCAAATTCTTTGCCATAATATTAAAGCTATAAAAATCAGGACGCAAAAATACAAAATTAATGTGTATCAATAATCAAAACTAATAATGAAATTCTCCAAATTCGCTGATGATAGTCAATTTATTGTTTTTTGAAGAAATACAACGTCCTATAATTTTTGCATCAACTTCATATTCTTTCGAAATAGCAATGATATCTTCGGCAAACTCAGGATATATATATATTTCAAAACGGTGCCCCATATTAAATACTTTATACATTTCTTCCCACGGAGTATTCGATTGTTCTTGAATTATTTGGAATAAAGGAGGTGTAGAGAATAAATTATCTTTTATAATATGCAAATCGTTCACAAAATTCATAACTTTAGTTTGTGCTCCACCTGAACAATGTACCATTCCATGAATAACTGGCCTGTAATTTTCTAAAATTGTCTTTATAATTGGTGCATAAGTACGAGTAGGCGATAAAACAAGTTTACCTGCATTAATTCCCAGTCCTTCAATTTCTTGAGTTAAACTATAACTACCAGAATATACTAAATTTTCAGAAATATTCCCATCATAGCTTTCAGGATACTTTTTAGCCAAGTATTTTGAAAAAACATCATGCCTGGCTGAAGTTAATCCGTTACTTCCTATTCCTCCATTATACTCTTTTTCATACTTTGCTTTTCCTGAGGAAGAGAATCCTATTATAATATCTCCATCTTGAATATTATGGTTTGAAATCACATCTTTTCTTCTCATTCTTGTTGCCACAGTAGAATCGACTATAATTGTCCTGACTAAATCTCCAACATCGGCTGTTTCTCCACCCCCAAAGTATATTTCAATTCCAAGCTGATTTAGTTCTTCAATAATTTCATTGGTGCTAGTTATAATTTTTGAAATAACTTCTCCAGGAATTAAATATTTATTCCTACCTATTGTAGAAGATAATAATATTTTTCCAGTAGCTCCTACACATAATATATCATCTAAATTCATAACAATTGCATCTTGGGCAATTCCCCGCCATATATTTAAATCACCGGTTTCTTTCCAATAAACATAAGCTAAAGATGATTTTGTCCCAGCTCCATCGGCATGGATAATATTACAATATTCCTCATCACCTCCTAATATATCAGGTAGAATTTTACAAAAAGCTTTTGGAAATAATCCTTTATCTAAATCTTTAATTGCATTATGCACATCAGTTTTTAAGGAAGAAACTCCGCGTTGATTGTATTTATCATTTTTTTTCATTATAAATTCAAATTAAAATTTTCTACAAAATAATAAAAAGAAAGCAATTAAAATGACAAATAAAATTTTTACAATTAGATATATAATTTAATTAAATTGCCTTTATTTATTATTAGTAATTTAAATTAATTACTTTATTTTTATAACTCGAATTTGATATATTTAGATATTTAAATAATTTATAACTTATTTAATATAAATTAATATTTATTAGATAAAATATTTAAGATCAATGAAAAATAAATATATAGATATTATAGAGCAAACTTTCGACTTTCCGCAGGAAGAATTTGAAGTTGTTGATAATGAGCTCTATTTTCATAATATTTCAATTATGGATATTATAAAAAAATACGGAACCCCTCTAAAAATATATTATCTTCCTGTAATTACCGATAGAATTAAAAAAGCCAAACAATTATTCAATGTTGCAATGGCAAAAGCTGATTACAAAGGCACCTATAACTATTGTTATTGCACAAAAAGTTCGCATTTCTCGTTTATTCTTGAAGAAGTTTTAAAAAACAATTCACATATAGAAACATCTTCAGCATTTGACTTAAACATATTGGATAATTTAAACCAATCCGGCTTATTTACTAAAGATAAATTCATTATATGTAATGGATTTAAACGCCCTCAATATATTCAAAATATAATTAGTTTAATAAACAAAGGTTTTATTAACCTAATCCCTATTTTAGATAATAAAAATGAATTACATCAATATTCATTGAAGCTAAAGAAGAAATGTAAAATTGGTATTCGAATTGCAGCTGAAGAAGAACCTAAATTTGAGTTTTATACTTCAAGATTAGGAATAAGATACAATGATATTATTCCCTTTTATCTTGAACATATTAAAACTAATAAAAATTATGAACTCAAAATGCTCCATTTCTTTATTAATACAGGCATACAAGATAATGCTTACTACTGGAATGAACTTACAAAATGTGTAAATATTTATTGCGAATTAAAAAAAGTATGTCCTGAACTTGAGTATTTCAATATTGGAGGAGGATTTCCTGTAAAAAATTCATTATCATTCGACTATGATTATGAATATTTAACCGAGGAAATTGTACAGCAAATTAAAAATACATGTGATCAAAATAAAATTCCTGAACCGCATTTATTTACTGAATTTGGATCATTTACAGTTGGTGAATGTGGAGCAGTTCTTTATTCAATACTTGACCAGAAAAAACAAAATGACCGTGAAGTCTGGAATATGATTGACAGTTCATTTATGACTACTCTTCCCGATTCCTGGGCAATTAATAAAAAATATATTATGCTGGCTATTAATAATTGGGACGCTGAATACCAGCGTGTATTTTTAGGAGGATTAACCTGCGATAGCGAAGATTATTATAATTCAGAAGCTCATGCAAATGCTGTTTTTCTACCAAAAATTAAAAAAAATAATATACAATACATCGGTTTTTTTAATACAGGAGCATATCAAGAATCTATAGGAGGATACGGGGGATTACAGCATTGTTTAATACCTGCCCCAAAAATTGTGTTAGTAGACAAAGACGAAGACGGTGAAATAAATACAAAACTATTTGCTAAAGAGCAAAGTTATAAATCGATGTTAAAAATATTAGGATACTAAAGCTTTTGTTTTACCTCAACCTCTTCGTAAGCTTCAATAATATCGCCAACTTTCATATCATTGAAATTTGCAATGTTTAAACCGCATTCATACCCGTTAATTACTTCTTTTACATCTTCTTTAAAGCGTTTTAATGATCCAAGTTCACCTGAATATACAACAATTCCATCACGAATTAACCTGACTTGCGAATTTCTGTTTATCTTGCCTTCTCTAACCAAACATCCTGCAATTGTTCCAACTTTAGAAATTTTAAATATTTCTTTGATTTCTACAGTACCTTTTATTTCTTCCTTAACTTCGGGAGATAACATTCCTTCCATAGCATCCTTAATTTCATTAATCGCATCATATATAATTGAATATAAACGGATATCGATTTCCTCTTTTTCGGCTAATTTACGTGCTCCCATTGAAGGTCTAACCTGAAAACCAACAACAATAGCATTTGATGCCATAGCTAACATAATATCAGTTTCAGATATTTGCCCAACAGCTTTGTGTATTACATTAACCTGAATTTGTTCAGTCGATAATTTTATTAAAGAATCTGATAAAGCTTCAACTGAACCGTCTACATCGCCCTTTACAATAATATTTAATTCCTGGAAATTACCTATTGCAATTCTTCTGCCAATCTCATCAAGTGTAATATGTTTATGGGTACGAATATCCTGTTCCCGTTGTAATTGTTCACGTTTATTAGCAATTTCCTTTGCCTCACGTTCACTTTCCAATATATTAAATTTTTCACCAGCCTGCGGTGCGCCATCAAGGCCTAATATTAAAACCGGAGTTGAAGGACCTACTTCATTAATTTTCTTACCGCGTTCGTTGTACATAGCCTTAATTCTGCCTGAATTCA
Source organism: Bacteroidales bacterium (assembly GCA_016935595.1). The sequence goes on along the minus strand of JAFGQQ010000018.1, from coordinate 9,812 downwards.
CACCTGATAAAATAATATCTCCAACTTTTAAAGTGCCATTTTGTACCAGGACGGTTGCAACATATCCACGCCCTTTATCAAGAGAGGATTCAATTATTGTTCCGGAAGCTTTCTTATTAGGATTTGCTTTTAATTCCAATAATTCTGCCTCAAGTAATACTTTATCAAGTAGTTCATAAATATTAATTCCATTTTTTGCTGAAATTTCCTGAGATTGATACTTACCCCCCCAGTCTTCTACGAGGAAATTCATTTTAGCCAGCTCCTCTTTAATTTTATCAGGATTAGATGTTGGTTTATCAATTTTATTAATGGCAAACACAATTGGTGTACCAGCAGCATGAGCATGATTAATTGCCTCAACTGTCTGTGGCATTACTCCATCATCAGCGGCAACAACAATTACAGCAACATCAGTAACCTGAGCTCCTCTGGCGCGCATAGCTGTAAATGCTTCATGTCCAGGTGTATCAAGAAAAGTTATATGCCTTCCATCCTCCATTTCAACACTATATGCCCCAATATGCTGAGTAATTCCACCTGCTTCACCGGCAACCACATTAGCACTTCTAATATAATCAAGAAGCTTTGTTTTTCCATGATCAACATGTCCCATTACAGTAACTATCGGGGGCCTCGGAATTAAGTCCTGGGGTTGATCTTTTTCTTCTTTTATTGATTCTTGTATTTCAACACTTACGAATTCAACTTTATAATTAAATTCTTCAGCCACAAGAGCCATAGTTTCGGCATCTAATCTTTGATTAATAGACACAAATAAGCCTAAACTCATGCAAGTTGAAATAATATCAGTAACAGGCACATCCATCATTTTTGCTAATTCATTTACCGAAACAAATTCAGTTACTTTAAGCACATTTTTTTCTTTCTCTTTAATAGCTTCTTTTTCTTGTTCTCTTAAATGAATTGCATCTCGTTTTTCTCTGCGGTATTTTGATCCTTTTGATTTTCCCTTGGTGGTTAATCTTGCAAGTGTTTCTTTAATTTGTTTTTGAACATCTTCTTCACTCACCTCATGTCTAAAAGGCTTTTTCTTTTTCTTTTTATCTCGTATAAACTTACTTTCTTCTTCGTCTTTTTTCTGTTTTTCTTCTTTTACATATACAGGTTGTCCGTCTTTCCTGATACGTTTTCGTTTTTTCTTTCTCTCACTTTTATCAAACTCCGAATCAATATCTTCCTTTTTTGCTGGAATTGAAATTTTTCCAACAACAGTTGGACCTGATATTTTATCAATTTTTAAATCTAAACTTTCAACAACTGATTCTTCTTTAGATTCGATCTTGCTATCTATATCCACTTCATCTGATTGTGATATTATTTCACTTTTAGCCTTTCTTTCTTGCTCTAATTTTTCTAAACGTTCTTTTCTTTCTTTCTCTTTTTCTTCTTTTGTTTTTTTCGGTGGACGCGTTAATTGGTTAATAGAATCGAGATCAATTTTTCCAACAACTTTTACTTCTGGTTCAGGTAAATTTTCTTTATGATCAAAATATTTGTCTTTAGTTTTTTCTTCTATTTCCTCTAACTTATCAATATCACCATTTTCAGAAGAAATAACTTCTTCTAACTTTTCATTTATTGTATCTTCCTCCTTATATTTTTTATTTAACTTACTTAAATCAATTTTATCTATTACTTTTATTTCCGGCACTTTTTTTGATTCCGTATCAGATATTTTTTCCTTAGATACACTTAAATCCTTAATCATCAATTCATCATCTTCTTCTTTTTCTAAAATATCTTCATCTTCTTCCAAATCTATGTCATTAATCGAAATCGATTCTTGTTTTTCTTTGAGCTTTTTCAGATCAACTTTTTCCGATTCTTTTTTTACGGTTAAATCATTACTAAATTCCTGAACAAGAATCTCATATAATTCATCCGAAACCTTTGTATTTGGATTATTTTCAACAGGATGACCTTTCTTCTTTAAAAAGTCAATTATTGTTGAAATCCCAACATTAAATTCTCTCGCCACTTTACTCAATCGAATCGCTTTTTCGGTTTTTTCCATAATTAATTATATATAAATACCAAAAAAATCAAAGAATTGCTAAATTAATACTAATTGTTCGTATTATTCAAATTCTGCCTTGAAAATTTGAATAACTTCCTTAATAGTTTCTTCTTCCAGATCTGTCCTTTTTACTAAATCTTCAATACTTAATTCGAGAACACTTTTAGCAGTATCACAGCCAATTGCCTTTAATTCGTCCAATATCCAGCCTTCAATTTCATCTGCAAATTCATCTAAATTAACATCTTCATCGTCTCCTTCGCTTTCTCTGTAAACATCAATCTCATAGTCCGTTAACTGGCTTGCCAGTTTAATGTTCAATCCCCCCTTTCCAATAGCTAATGAAACTTGATCTGGTTTTAAATATACGTCAGCCCTTTTATCTGCTTCAAATATTTTAATACTTGATATTTTAGCCGGACTTAATGACCTGGTTATATATAGTTGTATATTATTTGTATAATTAATAACATCAATATTCTCATTTCTTAATTCACGAACAATACCATGAATTCTTGATCCTTTCATACCTACACAGGCACCAACCGGATCAACCCTTTCATCATAGGATTCAACAGCAACTTTTGCCCTTTCGCCTGGTATTCTTACTATTTTTTTTATTGTGATAAGACCATCAAAAATTTCCGGAACTTCCAGTTCAAATAATCTTTCAAGAAATACTGGAGAAGTTCTGGATATTAGAATAAACGGAGTATTATTTCTCATCTCAACTTTTATGACTACTGCCCTTAATGTATCTCCTTTCCTGAAAAAATCAGTTGGTATTTGTTCAACTTTTGGCATCAATAATTCATTTCCTTCATCATCAAGTATTAATATCTCTTTTTTCCATACCTGGTAAACTTCGCCAGTGACTATCTCGCCTATTCGGTCTTTATATTTTTGGAATACATTGCTTTTTTCAAGTTCCAGAATTCTTGATGTTAAATTTTGCCTTAATGATAATATTGCCCTTCTTCCAAAATCAGCAAGTTTTACCTCATCAGTGACTTCTTCGCCAATTTCATAGTCTGTATCAATTTTAACTGCTTCAGATAAAGGTATTTGTATGTTTTCATCTTCTACCTTTCCATCTTCAACAACTTCACGATTTCGCCATATTTCAAAATCACCTTTATCGATATTTATAATAATATCAAAATTCTCATCTGTTCCAAACCTCTTTTTTAATAGCCCTCTGAAAACATCTTCAAGCACACTCATCATGGTGGCTCTATCAATATTTTTTAATTCTTTAAATTCTGAAAATGTGTCAATTAAGTTTAAGCTCTCCATATTCAATATATTTAAAATCAATATTTTAAAACTAATTTTGCATATTTTATTTTACTCAATTCAATTTTTATATTATTCCATTTAGAATTCATGACTTTACTATCAGTTTTAACAATAATAATATTATCCAAACTTATTTTTTTCAATATACCAGTTAAATTCTTTCCATCAATTGTTTGAATATTTAATTCTTTTCCAACATTTTTCTTATATTGTTCTTTAACCTTAAACGCCTTATCCAGTCCAGGAGAAGATACATTTAATTCAAAATCCTCATAATCGCGATTTAAGTATTTTTCAATTTCCCTGCTAATTTCTGCACATTGATTAATATTTATACCCTTATCATCATCAATTTCAATAAATATTTTATTCGTAGGTTTTACCTGGATATCCACTAAAAAAATCCCACTGTTATTTATAATTTTCAAAACCACCTGTTTTATGTATTCTTCTGCTATCATAATTCATAATAAAATAGGGGACTATTTTGTCCCCTATTATACCATTAACTTTGATGCAAAATTAAAATTTTTATTTGAAAATAAAAAAAGTTGATTAAAAATCAGCTAATTGAATATTAAACGGGTTTTTTAACATCAAGATATATTTAAAAAACCATTGTTTATTGTTGAATAAAAATTAAATTTACAAATATTAATGGTATTGTATGCTTTTTAAATGCCTATTAGGTAATCTATTAATCGACATGTGAACAATTGAAATTACCTATTTAACTGCTGATAGGTATTTATTAATATAACAAAGCTTTTATAACTATAAACAAAAATGAAACGGAGAAAAATTTTAATTGAAAGTAGTCATAAAACTCCCTATATTCATTTTGATGAAGGATTAATAGAAATAAAAGGCAGATCAATACTTGAAGATTCAACCGAATTTTATATGCCTTTAATTAAATGGGTTGAAGAATATATTAAGAATCCGGTGAAATTTACTCTTATTAAACTTACCATTGAATATTCAAATAGTAATTCAAATAAATTTTTATACAGATTAATTAAACTCTTTGAAAATTGCTATTTAGAAGGCAATGAAATGGGATTAGAATGGTATTATGAAGAAGACGATGACTCAATTAAAGATTTAGGTCAGGACTTAAAGTCTTTATCAAAACTTCCAATTTCGTTAATTCCAATAAAATAAATAATATATTGGCATTGAAATAAGTGGCTGTCTAAAAAGTCTTCGTGAATTCTTAGTGCTTACTTTGTGTCTCTTTGTGGCAAAACATAAAGAATTGAACCACAGAGTCTCGCAAAGATAACTCAAAGCTACACAAAGTTGAAGATTATTAATATTGAAATTCTTTAAACTTTTTTAGAAGCCTCTTTTTTGTTTTATATTCGCAATAAATTTAATAAAACCTTAATGAGCGATGCTAATAAATAAAAGAAAAATATTTAACGATCCAGTATATGGATTTATAAATATTCCTTATGATATTGTTTTTGATTTAATTGAACATCCAACATTTCAAAGGTTAAGAAGAATAAAGCAATTAGGTTTAACTTATATGGTATTTCCCGGAACTAATCATACCCGTTTTCAACATGCATTAGGCTGTGTACATCTTATGAACCAGGCGCTCAATATTCTTAAATTAAAAGGTCATTCAATCACTGAAAAAGAATCAATTGGCGTTACATTAGCAATATTATTGCACGATATTGGGCATGGACCTTTTTCCCATACTCTCGAACGATGTTTGATTAATAATTTTTCACATGAAGATCTTTCATTATTAATAATGAATGAACTTAATAAAGAATTTAATAATCAGTTATCATTAGCAATTAAAATTTTTAAAGGCGATTATAGTAAAAATTTTTTACATCAATTAGTATCCAGCCAATTAGATATGGACAGATTAGATTATTTAAAAAGGGACAGTTTTTTTAGTGGAGTAACCGAAGGCACAATTGGTTCAGACAGAATTATTAAAATGTTGAATGTAATAAATGATGAATTGGTAATTGAATCGAAAGGTATATACTCAATTGAAAAATTTTTAATCTCAAGAAGGTTAATGTATTGGCAGGTATATTTGCATAAAACTGTATTAGCTGCTGAAAACTTATTAATTCTACTTTTAAAAAGAGCTAAAGAATTGGCCATGTCGGGCGAAAAACTATTTGCCACAGATGCTTTACATTTTTTCCTGGTGAATAATATTAGCAGAGAACATTTCTTAGAAAACAGTAAAAAATTCGATAAATCAACTGTTATTCATAATTTCACACTCCTAGATGATAATGATATTATTATTTCTGCAAAATATTGGATGTCTCATCCCGACAAGGTGCTTTCAAAACTTGCCTTTAACCTTATAAATCGCTCATTGTTTAAAATAGAAATAAAAAATCAGCCTTTTAAAAAAGAAATTATTCAAAATTTAAAACATATGGTAATGACAAAATACAATATTTCATTGAATGAAGCTGACTATTTTGTTTATACAGATTTTGTGTCGAATAGCTTATATAAATATAATGAAGATGACAATATTAAAATTCTGCAAAAAAATGGGGAAATATTAGAGCTTACTGAAGCCTCTGATTTGCTTTATTCATCAACGCTTTCGGCCAATGTAAAAAAATTTTTTTTATGTTATCCTAAAGAATGTTATGAATAATCCAATTTAATTAATTAGTTTTGAGCAAAATATTTTTTAACAATTATGGAATTTACTGCAAAGACAATATCTGATATCCTAAATGGAGAAATAATTGGCGATCCAAATATTTTAATTAATGATGTGTCGAAAATAGATGACGGAAAAAATGGGACACTTTCTTTCTTGGCAAATTCAAAATACACAAATTATATATATAACACTAAAGCTTCTGTGGTTATTGTTGATAAAAAATTTGTTCCTGATAAAGAGATATCATGCACATTAATTAAAGTTGAAAACCCATATCAAGCATTTGCCCAGGTTTTAGAATTAAAAAATAACCTGAAACCCGGTAAAACAGGAATTCATAAAAACTCTTCAATAGCAGAATCTGCAAAATTAGGCAAGAATTTATATATTGGTGCATATACTTATATTGATGAGAATGTTGAAATAGCTGATGATGTAAAAATTTTTCCCCAGGTATATCTTGGCGAAAATGTTAATATTGGTAAAAATGTTATTTTATATCCCGGCGTTAAAATTTATCATGACTGCATAATTGAAGAAAATACAATTATTCATTCGGGTACAGTAATTGGATCAGATGGTTTTGGATATGCAGCTGATTCCACATGTGATTATAAAAAAATACCTCAACTTGGCAATGTAATCATTGAAAAAGATGTTGAAATTGGGTCAAATTGTTCAATCGATAGGGCAACCATGGGATCAACTATTATCAGGAAAGGTGTAAAAATAGATAACCTGGTTCAAATTGCACATAATGTTGAAATTGGAGATAATACAGTGATCATTTCCCAGGCAGGCATTGCAGGATCGACAAAAATTGGTAAAAACTGCATGATTGCTGCACAAGCCGGAATAGTCGGACACATTATTATCGCTGATAATGTGAAAATAGGTGCTCAGTCAGGAGTATCTCATGGCATTAAAAATGAAGGAGATATTGTACTTGGGTCACCAGCTTTCAATATTTCTGAATGCAGAAAATCAATGACTATATATAAGAAGTTACCGGATATGAGAAATGAAATTATTAAACTTGAAAAAGAATTGCAACAAATCAAGAAATCATTAAATCTCGATTAGTATTTCCTCTATAACATAAAACTCCTTTATAAGCTTTTCATTTTAACCCTATAATAAATTTAATTTATTATTGCAATAATAATACTTTTTTTTCCATATTTGTGTTTTTTTGTATATTGCGAATTTTTAAATTTCATATTCATTTTTTTGTATAAGCATAACAAATGGCAGATAAGCAAAAGACTCTGAAGCAACCCGTTATATTAAAAGGGGTTGGATTACATACAGGAAAACAAGTTGAAGTAAAAATTAATCCGGCACCGGCAAATACTGGTTATATATTTAAAAGAACTGATCTTGAAGGAGCTCCCACAGTTAAACCTCTTGCTGATAAAGTTATAAATACAGCACGTGGTACTACAATAAAAGAAAATGGGGCTAGTATTTCAACAATTGAACATTTGCTGGCGGCCTTAGCTGGCATGAATATCGATAATACAGTTATTGAACTTAATGGCCCGGAATTGCCTATACTTGACGGAAGCGCCAAATTTTACGTTTCGGGTATTGAAAATGCAGGTATTATTGAACAAGATGAGAACAAGGATTATTATTATATCAAAGAAAAAATTGTATACGCAGATAAGAAAAATGATATAGAAATAATTGCATATCCTGATAATGAATTTAGTATAAATCTACTTATCGATTATAATTCAAAAATACTAGGAAATCAATATGCATTATTTGATAAAACAGTCGATTTTGCTAAAGAAATAGCAAAATGCCGAACTTTTGTTTTCTTTCACGAATTAGAACCATTATTAAAAAACAACCTAATTAAAGGTGGCGATTTGGATAATGCCATAGTAATTTTAGAAAATAAAGTTTCACAAGAAGAACTTGATCATATTACAGAATTATTTAATAAACCAAAAGTAAAGATAAGACCAGAAGGCATATTAAATAATGTTGATTTACATTTTCCAAACGAACCTGCACGTCATAAATTACTTGACTTCTTAGGTGACATTACTTTAGTTGGTCGTCCGTTAAAAGGCCGGATAATTGTAAAAAGGCCAGGGCATAAAGCAAATACTGAATTTGCTAAAATGATTATCTCTTTAATAAAAAAAGAACAGCAAAAAGGAGTACCCCCGAATTATGACCCAACAAAAGAACCTGTTGCAGATATAAAAAGAATTATGCAACTGTTACCTCATCGATATCCTTTTGTTATGATAGACAAAATAATATACTTAGATAATGAGAGGGTTACTGGCATTAAGAATGTTACTATGAACGAGAATTTTTTTGCTGGTCATTTCCCCGACGAACCCATTATGCCTGGTGTATTACAAGTTGAAGCAATGGCACAAACCGGCGGAATTTTAGCTTTAAGTTCGGTACCTGATCCTGAAAATTATTTAACATATTTATTAAAATTTGAAAACATCAGGTTTAAAAATAAAGTTGTTCCCGGTGATACAATTATTTTCGATTTAAAACTTAAAGAACCTATACGCAGAGGAATTGTGGTAATGAACGGAACTGCATGGGTTGGTGATAAAATTGTAATGGAAGGAGAAATGATGGCCCAAATTGCAAAAGTTAGAAACTTAAAATAAACAAAATGTATCAGCCTTTAGCCTATGTTCATCCTGAAGCAAAAATAGCTAACAATGTAGTAATCGATCCATTCGTATCAATAGCCAAAGATGTTGAAATTGGAGAGGGTACATGGATTGGCTCAAATGCTGTTATTATGGAAGGTGCAAGAATAGGTAAGAATTGCCAGATTTTTCCCGGCGCAATAATTTCTGCTATTCCGCAAGATTTAAAATTTCAAGGCGAAAAAACAACAGTCGAAATTGGCAATAATACCGTTGTTAGAGAATGTGTTACGATTAATCGTGGCACAAAAGCTAAAAATAAAACAATAATTGGTAACAATTGCTTACTCATGTCATACGTTCATGTTGCTCATGATTGCATTATTGGAGATAATTGTATTTTAACCGGATATGTTGGTCTAGCAGGAGAAGTTACGATCGATGATTGGGCAATAATTGGAGGCACTAGTGGTGTTCATCAATTTGTCCATATTGGCGCACATGCTTTTATAGGCGCCGGAGTGTTAGTTAGAAAAGATGTTCCTCCATATATAAAAGCTGCCAGAGAACCAATATCATATTGTGGTATAAATTCAGTTGGATTGCGACGAAGAGGTTTTAAAAACGGCAAAATAAATGAAATTCAAGAAATATATAGAATCCTGTATCAAAAAGGTTATAATACTACTCAAGCAATTGAATATATTGAAGCAAACCTGCCGGCAACTTCCGAGAGAGATGAAGTAATATTATTTGTGAGAAACTCTAAAAGAGGTATTATTAGAGGTTATGCAGCCGAAGAAGAATAATCATCCTTTTTATAATAATTAATCGCATTATTTCACTACTATTTTTGTATTGAAATGAAAAAAAACTGGATTATACTTTTATCAATATTAATGGGTTTGATTATGATAACTTTAATAATAGTACAAACCTACTGGATAAAAAATGTTATTGATATAAAAGAACAGCAATTTATTCAAATCGTTAACCAAACACTGAATAAAATAATTAATAAAATTGAAGAACAAGAGACAATAATTTTTATTTCAGACTATCTGGATATGAATATAACTAATAAGAAAAATCTAAAGCAAAATGAAAATAATTATCAGCATAATATACCTGATAGCCAATATATTTTCTCCCAGTTTGACTCATTATTTAT
>JAFGQQ010000192.1 GCA_016935595.1 Bacteroidales bacterium | reverse complement strand
CTCAATATTGGCTATAATTATCAGGCATGGTCGAAATACGATTCATCGTATATATATTTTAATAAAGGATACGAAATATATAATGAGCTTACACCGGGAATGAATGAAAATATGGCGAATGTTTATTATAAAAAAGCCAGTCTTTTTGACGACTGGGGCAAATATGATTCTTCAATTTATTATTATGATTTGAGTTTTGAAATTTACAGGAATTTATATGGCGAAAAAGATATTACTATTGCCAATGTTTATAATAATATGGGATTAGTATACCAGAAGCAATTATTGTTTTCGGAATCGAAAGAATACTTTGAAAAATGTCTTTCTTTACGTTTAGAAATATTAGGCAGCAAACATAAAGATATAGCCAGCTCATACTATAACATTTCAGAATTATATTTTTATAAATCAGAATATGATTCTGCCATTTTATATGCAAACAAATGTGTGGAATTACGAAAGGAAATTTTAGGCGAACAAAATTTAAGTGTGGGATACGCATACCTTCAGTTAGGTAATTTATACCGCTTAAAGGAAAATTTCACAAAAGCACTGGAATATGCCGAACTGGCTGATAATTTATTTATTCAGGTATTGGGCGAAAATAATATAGATATTTCGAGTGCAAAAATGAATATCGGCCGTATCTTTCTAAATACCGGAAAACTCGAAAAAGCTTATGAATATCATAAAAAAGCATTCGACATGGCATTGGATTTCTATGGCGAATATCACCCGCTAATGATCTGGTATTATACCAATTATGCTGTTTACTTTGCTGAAGTCGGAAATCCCGATAAAGCAATTGAACTACAACAAAAGGTTATTAAAATATGTGAAAACGAATATGCTGATAACAATCAAACAAGGCTTGATGCACAATATTATATGGCTTATTTACTCTACAATAACTCAAAATATTCAGAAGCCAAAAAACTATTAATAGATTATCAGTTAAAAATAATTAAATATTACGGTGAATTTCACTCAAACATATCAGATGTTAATAACCTGTTGGGACTAATTAATAATCAATTGGGTGATTATGACCAGGCTTTCGAAAATTACATAAAAGCAGCTGAAATTTGTAAAAAAGTTAAAGGTGAAAATAATATTGATTTAAACAATATTTATATGAATATTGCTAACCTGTATAAAACAAAAGCAAAATATAAAGAAGCCTTAGAATATTATAATAAATCGATGGAGATTCTAAAACTATATCACGAGGAAACCTATTCGGGCTTTGCCACGAATTATATTAATCTGGCTTTTTTATATACTGAACTTAACGAATACGAAACAGCTTTAGAATATTTTAATGCTGCTCTGGCTTTATTATTAAATATCTCGGGCGAGAATAACCGAAATATTCCATATATATATGCAGGAATTGGAAAAATTTATGATAATAAAGGCATGTATGAACAAGCCCTACAATATACCAATAAAAGTATTAACCTGTTCAAGGTAAAATTTGGTGAAAACCACAGCATTACAGCTGAAGCCTTCCAGAATCTGGCAAACATTTACTATCACTCAAATAAATATCAATTGGCAATTCAGGAATTTAACAATTCTTTAAAAATCTTCAATACAATATACGATGAAGTCCATCCAAGCATTGCAGAATGTTATAATTCATTAGCTAACTGTTACATAGAAACAAATGATATTGATAAAGCCCTGGAAAATTATCAAAAAGCAATTGATATCTTTAAAATAATATACCAGGGAAAGCATCCTCAAATAGCAAAAGTTTATAACAACATTGGAGATTATAATTTAAAATTTGGTAAATATGAAGAAGCGCTTCAATCGTACCAGGAAGCAATGATTGCAAATGTAATTCCTTTTAATGAAAAAGATATATTTCTGAATCCCATCATTAATAATTACCTTGATCACACACATCTTTTACATTCATTAAAATCAAAAGCGAGAATTTTAACAGAATTGTTTCAGAAAAATAAATCAATCAATTATCTTGAACTGTCTTTAACCAACTATCAACTTTGTGATAGTTTAATGGATAAAATGAGGCAGTCGTTTACTAAAAAGAGTGATAAAATAGCCCTTGGTGACACAGCATTCGTAATATATGATGAAGCCATAACCGTATGTAAAGATTTATATAATTATACCGACAATAAAAAATATCTTGAACAAGCATTTTATTTATCAGAACGAAATAAAGGTAGTGTTTTACTTGAGGCATTAGCAGGCGTTGAAGCCCAGAAATTTGCAGGTATTCCTGATTCGTTATTATTAAAAGAACAATTGCTTAAAGAAGACATTGCATTTTATCAAAAAGAGCTGGCACAAGATATAGATAGTTTAAAACGTGCCAGTTACCAAAACAACTTATTTAAACTTAACCAGGAATACAACACTTTAATTACAGGTTTTGAAAAAAATTTTCCCGAGTATTTCGACTTAAAATACAGTTCCAGATCAGCTACAATTAAAGATATTCAAAAACTTTTAAACCGAAAGACTGCCATACAAAGTTATTTTATTGGCAAAGACGAATTAACTGTATTTCAGGTCACAAAGAATAAAATTGAGATGAATAGGGTTCCGGTTGGTGAGGAATTATACAATGAAGTTTCACTATTAAGAGACGGAATTATTTACGGATTTAATTCAACTTACGCTACTTCTTACCAGGATGTGGCCTATCCATTATACCGAAAATTGTTCCCCATAGAAATTAAAAAACGCATTACAAATCTAATTATGATTCCTGATGGAAGCCTTGGAGTAATCCCATTCGAAGCTTTACTTACCAAACCATATGTTGACACAATAACCGGAGTAATTCAATTTGCTGAAGAGGAAGGGGAACGAGGTGCAACAGTTTTAGGAACCATAGAACGTGAAGCAGGAAACTATAAAGATTACCCCTTTTTAATTAAAAAATACAATATAAGTTACTCTTATTCAGCTAATCTTTTCTTTAAAACATTCCCAAAACAAAAAACCAAAGAACCCGAGTTTGCCGAGTTAAATGATTGGCTGGCCTTAGCTCCTGTATTTGTCGAAAGTAACACTGCTGGTCTTGACTTAAAAACAAAAAACCTGTTAGCCAAAATGAACGAAATGTCATCCGATACAATTGCAACACGGGGAGAACTTTTCAGGGGTGATTATAT
>JAFGQQ010000191.1 GCA_016935595.1 Bacteroidales bacterium | reverse complement strand
AGTTTAAATAATATAATAAATTCTTTGTCGGCTTCATTATAATCAATATTTACCAACGACATATGCACAGGATGCATTAATTCAATAAAAAAACAATTAAAAAATAATAAAATCTTTATCATAAAAGTTGTTTCAATTCATTTGTAAAATTAGCACTTTTAACCTTAATTATTCAACTATCTATAAAATATTAGACCAATAGTTAGAAATTTGATTATAATAATCTTAGCGTTATACAATCAAAATCTTCAAATAAAATTTGAAATTAATTTTTATAATCATAAAAAAAATCTCATTTTTGCATATATAAAGTTCAATATAATCCGATGAAGACTTTAGCCTTATATATTACCGTGCGATTTTAATTCTAAATAAGTAGACCTTAATTTTTTCTACATTTAGAACTTTATCACAATCACCTAATTTACATGTTTCATTATTTTAACTAGTTTATATTTTATTATGAAAAGGCTAAAGCAAATTAAAATTAAAAATTTATGGCAAGATATTGTTGAGGCTATTGGAGGTACCGAACAGGATTTTACTACCGGTAGTTTAAGCAGAGCAATTTTTCTGCTTTCAGTTCCTATGGTACTGGAAATGATAATGGAATCGGTATTCGCAATAGCCGATATTTTCTTTGTTTCAAAATTAGGAGCCGATGCAGTTGCCACAATTGGTATAACTGAATCTATAATGACATTAGTATACGCAATTGCTGCAGGTTTAAGTACTGCCACAACAGCTCTTGTAGCAAGAAGAATTGGAGAAAAAAATGAAAAGGCGGCAGCAATGGCAGCAGTTCAGGCAATATTATTAGGAACATTAGTTTCAACATTTTTAGCAATACCTGGATTTATTTGGGCAAAAAAGGTACTCGATTTAATGGGAGCATCAGAGAAAATGGTAAATGGAGGTTACATGTATCCAACCATTATGTTCGGTGGAAATTTGGTTATTATGTTATTGTTTATAATAAATGCCGTATTCAGAGGGGCTGGCGATGCTGCAATTTCGATGAGAGTTTTATGGTTTGCAAATATTATCAATATTATCTTAGATCCTTGTTTAATATTTGGATTAGGCCCGTTCCCGGAACTCGGTATTAAAGGAGCAGCATTGGCAACGAATATAGGAAGAGGCTCTGCAGTAGTTTACCAATTGTTTTTATTATTAAATGGCAAACACAGGGTAAAAATAAAAATGGAATATTTTAAGCTCCAGTTTAATATATTAAAAAGTCTTATAAAAATATCGTTTGGGGGTATAGGACAACATATTATTGCAACTTCAAGCTGGATCTTTATGGTTCGCGTTATTTCCTTATTTGGTAATTTTGCACTTGCAGGCTATACCATTGCTATTAGAATTGTTGTTTTTGCACTTTTACCGTCATGGGGATTAAGCAATGCTGCCTCAACCCTGGTAGGACAAAACCTTGGTGCAAAACAGGCTGTCAGGGCAGAAAAATCGGTATGGGCGACAAGTATCTCAAATATGATTTTTATGGGAATAATTGGAATAATTTTGGTTATTTTCCCCCAAATTTTTATTAAAATTTTTATTAACGAACCAGCAGTTATTTTAAAAGGAATTTCAAGTTTACGAATAATAAGTTATGGCTTTGTATTTTACGGTTTGGGAATGGTTATGGCACAAGCATTTAATGGCGCCGGTGATACAAAAACCCCGACTATTATTAATTTAATATGTTTCTGGTTAATTGAAATTCCATTGGCATATTCTTTGGCTATTCCGCTTGGTTTAAATGAAAATGGGGTATACATTGCAATTATTATATCTGAATCGTTAATGGCATTAATGGGATATATGATTTTTAAGCAAGGAAAATGGAAAACCAGGGAAGTATAAATAATTTTATATTATTTTTGAAAATATTGATTTTTCTAATAATTAAATAATATTAATTATGGCAAAAATACTTGCATTAGGCAATGCGCTTGTTGACGTATTGATAAGGCTAAAAGATGATGATCTATTAAATCAATTTAATTTACCTAAAGGAAGCATGCAATTAGTTGACCTGAATACTGCCAAAAAAATTGAAGATGCAACAAATCATCTCAATCGTAAAATATCCTCAGGGGGATCGGCTGCAAATACAATTAATGGACTGGCTAATCTGGGAGTTAATACCGGTTTTATTGGTAAAATTGGTGAAGATGAATTTGGGAAATATTTTGAAGAAGGTATGAAAAAAAATAATATTATACCTTTTTTATTTAAAAGTAAAACACCTACCGGTAGAGCAATGACGTTAATAAGCCAGGATGGGGAAAGGACTTTTGGTACTTATTTAGGAGCTGCCATAGAACAAATACCTGATGAAATTGAAGAGAACTATTTCACTGGTTATGATTATTTCCATGTGGAAGGTTATATTGTTCAAAACCATGATTTATTAGAAAAGGCATATAAACTCGCAAAGGAAAATAAATTAATAACTTCGATTGATCTGGCAAGTTATAATGTTGTTGAACAAAACCTTGATTTTCTTAAGAAAATAATTGAACAATATGTTGATATTGTCTTCGCCAATGAAGATGAAGCTAAATCTTTTACTGGAAACGAACCCATGGAAGCTATAAATCAACTTTCAAAATTGTGTGATGTAACCATTGTTAAATTAGGAAGCAAAGGTTCTATTATAAAACACAAAAATGAATTAATTCAAATTAATGCAATTAAAGCAAATTGTATAGATACTACAGGCGCTGGCGATTTATATGCTTCAGGATTTCTATACGGGCTTTTAAAAGGTTTTGATCTTAAAAAATGCGGTGAGATAGGTTCCCTAACTGCTTCAAAAGTAATTGAAAATATTGGGGCTCACATAACCGATCAACAATGGCGGGTTATAAGAAAAGAAATATAAGTCATATAAATTAGCCCAACAAATAAATCATAAAAAATTATAAATTAATATCTGTCCAGTTTTCGTTCCGTTTTATTCTCGAAATCTGCATCTCGCTAACGCCAAAATGCTTTGCTAGTGCAGCGCCAGGTACACCAAGGGTTAACTGATGTTTAATTATTTTAACATCCGATTCGGTTAATTTACTGTAATTCCTTGGTTTTGGAACATAATAATTGTTACCTAAAAATATTTTCCAGTTCTGCCAATTATCTTTATAATATTGATCGGGGCGTGCGGGTATTTTAGTTGGTCTTTTTCTCCAATTTTTAAAATCCTTCGAATTTTTAATACCAGCTGTTCTTGTAACCCTTAAAGCAGTATTGTAATCAAAATAATCTTTTTTAAAATTATAAACAGGATTACCAAAAAAATCTGGCCAACCCTTCCAGGTACCCCTCATTCTAAAATAATCATCCGGCCTTCTTGGAAAATGTTTAGGTAAATACTTACGCTCTTTTTTATAGAAATCAAATTTTCTGGATGATGTAATTCCTTCCGGAACTAAATTATCCATGGCCCATTGACGTGCAAGTGAATACGACCATTTTAAAACATTGTCATAGTTGTCTATTTTCATTTTGGGTTACTCCTTAAATATTATCGCGGTCAGTATGTTATTACAAAAATATAAAATATATCATTAAAAAACCAATATTATTTATGAATAAATTCAAATATTTCAAGTGAAAAATCATTTTTTAATTTGTTCCAGTCATTAAAACCTAATTCAACTGATTTATTTAAATTATTTATAACCAAATTGTTATCTCCAGTATTATAATTATATAAAGCCCTGTAATAATAGTAATCAGGATTTTCCGGATCAACAAGTTTATAAATTGAAAAAAATTTTTCAATATTTTGATTACCTGGTTCATTTAGACTATTATTAATATTTACGTAAGCAATCATACTTAAATAATT
>JAFGQQ010000190.1 GCA_016935595.1 Bacteroidales bacterium | reverse complement strand
GCCTGGCCTGGAATAATTGACATGCCTTTCCTCTCATTTTGAGCTGCACGCCCCCGTTTAGCAACGTTTTTCAAAGCAGTAATTAACTGTTCCATATTATGGCCATCCAATTCCACTACATACCAACCAAAAGCTTCCCATTTTTTACGTAAGGGGTATAAACCACTTATTATTTCAACCTTTCCGCCACTTTGTATTCCATTATTATCAATAATAGCAATAAGATTAGTAAGTTTATATTTGGCAATAGTCATTGCTGCTTCCCATACAATGCCCTCATTAAGTTCACCATCGCCGGTTAGTATAAAAGTAAGGCTGTCAACGCCCCTGCGGCGCAAGGCAAGAGCAATTCCACATCCTTGAGAAAGCCCGTGCCCTAAAGATCCTGAGGTAGCATCTACACCCGGAGTAACTTTCATGACAGGGTGACCCTGTAATCGGGAATCCAGTGCACGTAAAGTTTTAAGCTCTGCTGCAGGAAAGTAACCACGGCGGGCTAAAGCAGCATAAAGGGTTGGACAGGCGTGGCCCTTAGACAGGATAAAACGGTCTCGATCCTTCCAGTCAGGGTCCTCGGGTTTTATCCGTATAATATCAAAGTACAGGGCAGTTACAATATCTGCAATTGACATACATGGTCCGGGATGACCGTCTCCGGCAATGTAGATAGCATTTACAACATCACGGCGTAATTGCATTGCTATGTTAGTAAGAGAATTGATACGTTCTGTCATTGTATGGTGGAAATATATAAATTAACAATATTGAAATTTATATTTTAAGGCAAAAACATTTTTTTTATTCAGTTGGAATAAGTTTAGCAAAATAACAAGCATAGCCTCCTGTAATAATATTTTTTGGTTTTTTTGAGTGTTATTCATAATAAATTTTTTTCAAAGAATTTTTAAATATAATTATTTTTCTTTTTTCTATTATTAAATGCAGTTAAGGAAAATTGAAAGATAAAGAACATAAAAGCAATAATTTTTTGTCGGGTTTCATCCGACGAAGCCATTGATTTAATCTTGAATTATTTTGAATAATAAAAAACGAAGCCCTCCATTGACTCGCAGAAGCTCAATTATGGAGGGCGAAGTCGGGGTGATGTGACTCGAACACACGACCCCTTGCACCCCATGCAAGTGCGCTAGCCAACTGCGCCACACCCCGATAATTTATCATATTAATAGGGTCTGCAAATATAATATTTATTCAATTGATAATAAAATTATACCAAACCGTTATTATAAGTGTATGATGCTTTATTTATTATCAGTCAATATGATAAAAACAAGTAAAATTTATTAATAAAATGTGAATAAAAACATTTTTACCTGTTGCCTGTTAAATAAAAATAAATTTTTAATTTGGTATCTGGAAAATTACAAAAAATAATATAAATAATTGAAATATGGCATTATTTAAAAAACTGGAAAATATTGAAACCGGCACACAGGATAAGAACATTGAAAAAGAAACCGAACATGTTAAATGTTTAATTATCGGATCAGGTCCGGCAGGATATACGGCTGCCATATATGCTGCCCGTGCAAATTTAAAACCTGTTCTTTATGAAGGACTCGAACCCGGTGGCCAGTTAACAACAACTACCGAAGTCGAAAATTTTCCCGGATACCCGGATGGAATTACAGGCCCCTTAATGATGGAAGATTTTAAGAAGCAGGCAGCCAGATTTGGAACTGATATAAGGTTTGGGATTGCCACAAAAGCCGATTTTTCAAAAATTCCACATAAAATTACAATTGATGATAACAAAACTATAACTGCTGATACAGTAATTATTGCTACAGGTGCCACTGCACAATATTTAGGATTGGAATCGGAGGAGCGTTTTAAAGGTTCAGGTGTTTCAGCATGTGCAACATGTGATGGTTTTTTTTATAAAGAAAAAGTTGTTGCTGTTGTTGGAGGAGGCGATTCGGCTTGTGAAGAAGCTCTTTATCTTTCCGGTTTATGTAAGAAAGTATATATGATTGTAAGGAAGGATTATTTAAGAGCATCGAAAATTATGCAGCAGAGGGTTTTCGAAAATCTTAAAATTGATATTTTATTTGAACATAATACAAAAGAACTTATTGGAAAAGATGTTGTTGAAGGTGCTGTTTTAATTAAACGAAAAGACGAGCCTGATGAAGAAGAGGTTAAAATTAATATTGACGGATTTTTTTTAGCAATCGGGCATATACCAAATTCACAGATATTTAAGAATTATTTAGAAACTGATGAAGTTGGTTATATAAAAACAATTCCAGGCACCTCAAAAACAAATGTTAAAGGTGTTTTTGCTTGTGGCGATGTACAGGACAAAAATTACAGGCAGGCAGTTACTGCAGCAGGATCGGGATGCATGGCTGCAATTGATGCCGAAAGGTATTTAGGAGAAATGGGAATTCATTGATATCAGGAAGTTAAGGAATGATAATATTATATTGCTAAATTAGATGTGGGGATTTATTTTAATTATTCATTTTCAAATCCAAAGGCATCCA
This sequence comes from Bacteroidales bacterium, assembly GCA_016935595.1. Next base: position 785 of record JAFGQQ010000190.1, on the reverse strand, counting down.
TCATCTTATCGAAAATTTGAGTATTTTCATAGAAACCGGTAAAATTTTCTGCATAAAGGCCAAATGTAAAAACAGGAACCCATACACCGGTATGTTCATCTGAAGAAAATTTAATATCAATTTCTCCGGTTTCAACATTCCCATCGAAAATGGCCAATCCTCCGGTTTCATGATCGGCAGTTATAATTACTAAAGTATTACCATCTTTTTCGGCAAAATCTAATGCTTTTCCCACTGCAGCATCAAAATCAATTAGTTCAGCAAGTAAGTATTTTTCATCATTATCATGTGCTGCCCAATCTATCTGGGAACCTTCGACCATAAGAAAAAAACCGTTTTCACTTTGGTTTAATATTTTAATGGCAACTTCTGTTGCATTCGGAAGCAAATTATCCCTTTTTAAAGCCATTGGAGGATCATTATATTCAATTAATCCGGCAATTTTCGCCGAGTTTGTTTTTTTTATATCATCTATATTGGTTAAAATATTATAACCATTATTTTTAAGACTATCCAATAAATTCATTTTATCGCTTCTTTTTTCAAAATATTTTCTTCCTCCACCAATAAATAAATCAATACCTGACTTATAAAGGTCGTAGGCAATTTCTTCATGGTTATTACGATTTATTTGATGTGCAACGAATACAGCAGGGGTGGCATGAGTAATTCCACATGTTACCACCATACCGGTAGACAAACCATTTTTTTCAGCAATTTCAAGGATTGTTTCCGCTTTCACTGAATCGGGTGTGACTGAAATCATACCATTATTAGTTTTAATT
>JAFGQQ010000189.1 GCA_016935595.1 Bacteroidales bacterium | reverse complement strand
TTATTTAAAGGCCCGACATATGAAGATGATTATAAAGTATTATCGCAAAATGTGAGGGCATTAGGGGAGAATATACCCCCGCTCATTAATTCATATATGAATTTATCGCCTACCATGAAAATGTTTGGGACAGTAGCTAACCCACATTTCGGGAATGTTGAAGAAACAGGTATTATGGTTACTTTTGCCGATATGTATAAAACTAAAATAGAAAGATATATAAACAGTTATATTGCCGATAAGAAAAACAGAGGTATTATTTAGTAAGCCCGTTCATTCCTGCCTTCAATAAAATTTATAAATGACCGGTTAACAACACGGTTTCCGCCCGGTGTTGGGTAATTACCGGTAAAATACCAATCCCCTAAATTCATTGGACAAGCTTCATGAAGGTTTTCAATGGTTTGGTAAACAATTTTCACTTCTGCATTAATATTGTTTTTGCTTAGCATCTCGGCAATTTTGCCGGATATTTGTTCAGCTGAAAAAGGGTTATAAATTTCTTTTACACAATTTTTTATTTGTTCTACCGGTAATAATATTTGTTGCTTAGCTTTCTGATAAACCTCATCAATAATATATTGCAGCCCGCTATCTTTAAGTAATTCAATTGCAGCTTTAAATGCCACAAAATCAGCCAACCTTGCCATATCAATGCCATAACAATCGGGATACCTTATTTGGGGTGAGGAAGAAACAATAATAATATGCTTTGGGCCGAGGCGGTCAAGAATTTTAAGAATACTCTGCCTTAAAGTTGTTCCCCTAACAATTGAATCGTCAATAATAACGAGGTTATCAACCCCTTTTTTAACAGTTCCATATGTAATATCATAAACATGTCCCACAAGGTCATCGCGATTTTTATCCTGGGTTATGAATGTGCGCAACTTAATATCCTTTATTGCAACCTTTTCAATTCTTGGCCTTGCCGAAATAATATCTATTAAGTCGTTATGGTTAAATTTTCCATTTAATTCAATGAGTTTTTGTTTTTTACTTTCAAGCATATAGTCTTCAATTCCTTTAATCATCCCATAAAAAGCGGTTTCGGCAGTATTAGGGATATACGAAAAGACTGTGTTTTTTAGGTCGTAACTAATAGCTTTAAGAATAAGGGGGGTAAGCAGCTCTCCAAGTTTCACCCGTTCTTTATATATTTCCTGGTCCCCGCCACGTGAGAAGTAAATTCTTTCAAACGAACATGCTTTTCTTTCCATGGGTTCCCTGACTTTATCGATCGAAAACCGGCCATTTCTTTTAATAATAACAGCAAAACCCGGAGGAATTTCATGAATTTTTTCATAGGGTGCATTAAAAACAGTTTGAATAGCAGGCCTTTCGGAAGTAACTACAGCAACTTCATCATCAAAATAATAGTATGCAGGCCTAATGCCCCATGGATCGCGCGTTACAAAAGCGTCGCCGTGCCCAATTAAACCTGCAATAACATACCCGCCATCCCATTTTTTACTCGATTCTTTTAAAACACTCTGAAGATTTAAATTTGAAGCAATTAAATGCGAAATTTCAATATTTGGTTTACCCTCTTTTTTATATTCATTAAATAATTTTTGATTTTCAGTGTCCAAAAAATGTCCCACATTTTCAAGGATGGTAACGGTATCACTATAATCTTTTGGGTGTTGTCCCAGGTCAATTAATATTTGGAATAATTCATCGACATTTGTTAAATTAAAATTTCCGGCTAAAACCAGGTTTCTTGATTTCCAGTTGTTTTGCCTCATAACCGGATGAACACTTTTTAACTCATTTTTACCATAAGTTCCATAGCGAAGATGGCCTAAATACAACTCCCCTGCAAAAGGTAAATTTTCCTTAACCCAAACCGAATCAGAAATATGTGAAGATTTCTGCTTTTCGAGTTTATTAAAATCGGCATTGATTTTTTTAAATACTTCGTTTATTGATGAGGGGTCATTTGAACGGCTCCGGTCTATATACTTTTTACCCGGTGCAAGGTCGAATTTTATAGTAACCACACCGGCGCCATCCTGTCCCCGGTTATGCTGTTTTTCCATTAATAAATATAATTTTTGCAGACCATAACGCCATGTTCCATATTTTTTTTGATAATAATCAAGTGGCTTAAGTAACCTTACTAAAGCGATTCCGCATTCATGTTTTATTTCATCAATCATCGTTAATTGTGTCTATAAATAAAATCTTTACAAAAATAACGAAAATGAAATAAAAAACCGATTTTTAACTATAAATAATAATTTATTTAAGGTAAAAAATATAAAAATGCAATTTAATCAAGGTTAATAAAATTAATTTTGTCATTAACGATAAAGGCTTTTGGATATTCTCTCTTCAACCATTTAAATACTTTTAATGCATCGGTTTTTGTCCTGAAATCTCCAACATAAACTTTATAATTTGGGGTTTCAAATTTAAAATAACTCGGAATATCCGGATGATAAACATTAAAAGTGTCTCTTACAGCAAAAGCACGTGTCCTGGCATCAACACCAGCTTTATCGAAACCAGAATCAAAAAAAATATTAATCCTGAACCCGGGAATACCTTCCTGTTTTTTATTCTGATATATACGTTGGTTCAGGATTTTTTCAATAGTAACATCTTGGTTAATATTAACGTTACCCGCTCCAGGTACCGGCTCTTTAAGTTCATTTAAAACATTTCTGTTTTCATTTTCCTGGGAAAAAGACAATACTTGTATTAGTATTAACAAAAGGATTAAAAGAGTAGGTTTCATTTAATGTTTTATTATTTGAAATCAAAATTAATGAATTTAACCTAAAAATTCATGGTTTTTTTTCTTTTAGCTTATTTTAGATAAAAGCCAAAAGTGTTATTAAACTTTTTCGAAGGTTAACCCTTGTTCCGATTTAAAACATAAAAAGAGCCATCGGTACTTTATTCATAATTTTTATGATAACGCAGGTTAATTAAAATTTTAAACTATGGCAACTTATTTTTAAACTCACTGAAATTGATTTCCTGTACTTCATCAATCCTGATTTTTTTATACATGCCGACAGATTTTATTTTTATTTCTCCCGATAACATTAACTTACCTTTGTCAGCATTAAAAACCTTCATAACATTAATAACACCAAAAATTCCATTAATTTTTAATTTTAATTTAAACGTATATGTATTCTGAGATTTTTTTTCAATTTTAATGTTTTCCAAATTAGAAACTTTACCAAGAAATACGTCATCAACTTTAACATCAAGATCAACTTGTGTAATTTTAATGCTCATGCCAGAGTTATTTTCTACAGGCACTGTAAAATTTAAAAAAACATTTTGGCCGGCAATGCCTTCTATCTTAACTTCCTGTATATCACCAATTATAATTTTTTCATCAAGCTTACAAGCATTTATAACAAGAACAGAAATAAATAAGAATATTAAAGGTTTCTTAAAATTATTATTAATTATTTGATTAATGTAATTCATTGGCTGAAAAGAAATTATTTAAAATATAATAAAAAATAAAAGGCTGTAAATTTATCAGAAAGTTTTGATAATTTATCAGTAAAATGATAATAAAAGGCAAGGTGCCCTTAAAACCATTTATTCAGAACTATTCTATAACAAAATTAGATTATTATTCTGTAAAATTGCTTTTAAGGACACCTAAACCAATAAAAAGAAAAACTTACTTCTTACTCCGCTTAAATATATAAATTAATTAAAGCTTCATACAATTCTTGTTTTCCACTAATTTGCTTCGGTTCACCGTTTTTAACAGCAATATTTCTTAAATCCTCAAATTTTAATTTGCCTTCTTCAAATGCTTTTCCATCTCCACTGTCATATGAAGAATAACGGTTTTTCCTCAATTTCAGGTAATCACTGTCATCCAATATTTTTTGAGATATTTCTAATGCTCTTGCAAAAGCATCCATACCTGCTATATGGGCAATAAACATATCGTCCATATCGGTTGAATTTCTTCTTATTTTTGCATCAAAATTAATTCCGCCACCCTGAAATCCTTTTGCTTCAATAATAACAAGCATAGCTTCAATTAATTCGTAAATATTAATCGGGAACTGGTCGGTATCCCAGCCATTTTGATAATCGCCGCGGTTAGCATCAATACTTCCAAGCATACCGGCATTGGCAGCAACCTGTAATTCATGCTGAAATGTATGTCCGGCCAAAGTTGCATGGTTTACTTCCACATTAAGTTTAAAATCTTTATCTAACCCGAATTGTTTTAAAAATCCGATTACTGTAGCCGAATCAAAATCATATTGGTGTTTGGTAGGTTCCATTGGTTTGGGTTCAATAAAGAAAGTTCCTTTAAAACCTTTAGCACGGGCATAATCCCTGGCCATACCTAAAAACCTGCCCATATGTTCCAATTCGCGTTTCATATTGGTATTTAGCAATGACATATAACCTTCGCGGCCTCCCCAGAAAACATAGTTCTCGCCTCCGAGGGCAATGGTTGCGTCAAGTGCATTTTTAACCTGAGTTGCAGCGTGGCATAAAACATTAAAATCAGGATTTGTAGAAGCCCCGTTCATATACCTTTTATTTGAGAATACATTAGCTGTTCCCCATAATAGTTTTACTCCGGATGCTTTCTGTTTTTCTTTTGCATATTCAACTATAGTCTGAAGGTTTTTTTCATATTCTGCAATTGAATTTCCTTCGTTAACCAGGTCAATGTCGTGAAAACAATAATATGGAACACCGAGTTTTGTTATAAATTCAAAAGCAGCATCCATTTTACTTTTTGCTTTACTAATTGCATCATTGCCTTCATTCCAGGGCATAGGCCTTGTAGCCCCGCCAAAAGGGTCGTTGCCATCACCACAGAATGAATGCCAATAAGCTACGGCAAAGCGTAAATGATCTTTCATTTTTTTGCCGCCTACTAATTTATTCTCATCGTAATACCTGAAAGCCATTGGATTTTTTGAATCCTTGCCTTCAAATTTTATTTTCCCTATTCCCGGGAAAAACTCTTTACTTCCTTTTAAATAATCCATACTCATTTAATTTAATTGTTATGTAATTGTAAGAACTTCATTAATTTTATAATATTCTTATTTATTGACTTATTGATTGCAGTTTTTGTTTCCATTTTTCGTATGCATCAAAAGCTGCATTTTGTTTTTTTGGATCAGGTATAATTACATCAAGTTTACTTAACTTTAAAAAAGCTTCTTTAAACGATTTATATATACCAACACCTACTCCTGCAGCCCTTGCAGCACCTAATGACCCGTCTGTGTCATAAAGTTCTATAGTTGCACCGGTTACATTTGACAGGGTCTGCCTGAAAACAGAACTTAAAAACATATTTGCTTTTCCAGCCCTGATTATTTTTGCATTGATTCCAATTTCATGCATAACATCTATTCCGTATTTTAGAGAAAAAACAATACCTTCCTGGGCTGCCCGCAGAAAATGCGCCTGAGAATGTATATTAAAGTTTAAATCATGTACCTGTGCCCCAAGTTCCTTATTATTTAGCATACGTTCAGCCCCGTTACCGAAAGGAAATATTTTCAACCCTTCCGATCCTACAGGAATACTTTCTGCCATATGGTTCATTTCCGGGTAGTTGATATTTTCAGGCACAATGTTCTTTTTTAACCAGGAATTCTGTATTCCACATCCATTAAGGCATAGAAGTACGCCTAAACGGGTATTATTGTTATCATGGTTTACATGCGCAAAAGTATTAACACGAGATAAAGGGTCATATTTTATCTGGTCGCTAACTCCATATACAACCCCCGATGTTCCGGCAGTAGCAGCAATTTCGCCAGGATTAAGCACATTCAATGAAAACGCATTATTTGGTTGGTCACCTGCGCGGTAAGTAATTTGTATCCCTGGTACTAAATCAAGATCACTGGCTGCTTCTGCTGTTAATTTTCCATGATCATCAAAAGTCGGTACAATATCTGGGATAAATTCCGGATTAAAACCATAATAATCGAGTAACATCCTAGATACCTCATTTTTTTGGAAGTCCCAAAAAATACCTTCAGATAACCCGGAAACAGTCGTATTTATTTTATCAGTAAGGCGCATTGCAATATAGTCGCCGGGAAGCATTATTTTATATATTTTTTTGTATAGCTCCGGTTCATTATCTTTAACCCACTTTAATTTTGAAGCGGTAAAATTCCCCGGGGAATTTAAAAGAGAATTAAGACAGTTCTCCCCACCTATTTCATTAAAGGCTTTATTTCCAATTTCAACAGCCCGGCTGTCGCACCAAATTATTGAAGGCCTTAAAACTTTTTTATCCTTGTCTATTAAAACCAATCCGTGCATTTGATAAGAAATGCCAATGGCATTAATTGTATTGGGAAGAACCCCGGACTCATTTATTACTTCCCTGACGGCCTTTTTAACATTCTCATACCATGTTTCGGGTTCTTGTTCGGCCCATCCTGCTTTTTTTGCAGTTATTTCCATCTCTTTTTTAGGATAGAATGAAGATGCAAGAGATTCGCCACTTTCGGCGTTAAATATTGTGGCCTTAATTGAGGAACTTCCAATGTCTAATCCAAGTAAATTCATAATAATTATATTAGTATTAAATTAAAAACCCAAGTTTTTTCTTTTTATCAGTTAAATACATTTTACGGTCAAATTTATACAATAGGGCAGGTTTATGCGCAACCCCCTTTTGTTTCTCATTTAAAGGGATAATATAGGGTAAATATGCTATTTTTTTTCTGAAATTTCTGTTATCCAAGCTAATACCTAAAATTTCTTCATAAACCTTTTGTAGCTGGTTTTTAGTAAATTTTTTTGGAAGGAGTTCGAAACCTACCGGTTCATTTTTTAATTTATTTCTTAATGCTTCTAAAGCTTTATTTAATATTATATTATGGTCAAAAGCCAATTTTGGTATATCATTTATATTATACCAAACATAGTTATATTCATCGGAGCTTGGATTTAAGTTACTTTGGTCAATTTTTACCAGTGAATAATAAGCTACTGTTACAACCCGTTTTATTGGCAGATTGGAGGTAGTAATAAGCCAGTTTAAATCTTTCGGATTGCTTATACGGTGAGGGTCACCAAATGAATAAAACTGCTCAAGGTAAATATTGTCTAATCCTGTAAGTTCTTTTAAAACCCGGTGGGCCGAAATATCAAGGTCTTCATCATCTCTCACCAGATCACCTGGCAATTTCAAATCGCTGGAAATAGTTATATGATTATTATTGTATTCTATTCTTCTTTCAATTAACAAAACCTTCAACCGCTCAGAGTCGAAACCGAAAATAACACAGTCGACCGATATATGTGGATTAAGGTTGTTATTCATTTACATATTTTTTGTAAAATTACAATTTAATATGCTTTTTACCAAACTTAACGTATTTTTTACGCTAAGTGTTTCGTTTTTTATTTTATATTTTTTGTTATATTTTTAATTTATATGCAATTTATTGACACACATACACATTTATATCTTGAAGAATTTGACAAAGATAGGGAAGAGGTTATAAATAATGCTGTAAAGGCCGGCACTACAAAAATGATAATTCCGAATATTGACAGAAGTTCATTCAAACCAATGTTAAAGTTATGTAACGATTTCCACGGTATTTGTTATCCGTGTGTTGGATTACACCCCTCGTCGGTAAAAGCTGATTTTCATGAAGAGTTAGCCGAAATCGAAAAACAGTTAAAACAAAATAAATTTTTTGCAATAGGCGAAACGGGAATGGATTTATACTGGGACATTACATACTGGCGTGAGCAAAAAGAGGCACTTACATTCCATTTCGACCTGGCTTTAAAACATAATTTACCGGTTATTATACATTCTAGAGAATCGTATAAGGAAATATCTGAAGTATTAGAAGATTTTAAAACAAGTAAATTAAAAGGAGTTTTTCATTGCTTTTCAGGAGATGTGAATGAGGCTGACGAAATAATTCAAAAGGGGTTTCTTCTGGGTATAGGAGGAGTAGTGACATATAAAAACTC
>JAFGQQ010000017.1 GCA_016935595.1 Bacteroidales bacterium | reverse complement strand
GACGGTTCAGAAGTGTCGATTTCAACTATTTGTGTAACCTCTGTAACAGGTTCCCAAATCCTGTTTAAATAAATATCGGGCAGCATTTTCCCGTTAAAATCCCTCATCCACCCCGGAAGTGAATCTAAATAATAACTGCTTGTTATCCATTTACCACTTTTTTCATCATACCAAAAAGCAGCATCAGCATTATGTCCCGAAGACAAAATTGCAGCATTGGGATTTAAAGAAATGCCATATACTTTTGATTTAAAATGATTTGATAATTTCAATTCATCACTCACTGTGGTAGCAAGCAGCTTATTTGGTGACATCATTCCGGCCTCAAAACTACCCTCAACTGTAGTACACTCTTCATCATCAGTACAAAAAACAACTTCATCTTTTAACCTGTCGTACCAATAATCAGAAATAATACCATGATAGGTTGGCGTTGTGCCGGTCGCTATGGTTGCCTGTCCAACAGAAGCCTGGGTAAACAAATAATTATACCTTGCATTTTTACAAAATGATCCCTCGGTTGTTATTTTTTTTAAACCATCTTCACCAAGATTATCCCAAAATACGTTTATGTAATCGTATTTCATCTGGTCAACAACAATGCCAATGATAAGTTTTGGTTTTTCGGAAGGAATTTTTTGTGCATGAATATATTTTGAAGGAATTAAAGAAAATATAATAATTGAACAAAAAATTAATAAACGGACGATACAAGAAAATCCTCTTCTAATTAAAATCGCAACTAATACGCTCATACATACAAAAATTAATCCGCAAAAGTACATATTTTAAAAAAATATAAAAAAACAGAATTTTTATTTAAAAAAGAATCTTGTGAGTTTGAACTTTTTCACCAAAACTTAAACGTATGATATATAGTCCTTTATATTTCGCAAATTCTTTATAATTTAAAATATATTTTTCAAACTGTATAGCATTATAAGTAGTCGAGAAAAGTTTTATCCCGGTCAAATCAAAAACCTCGAGTGTAACGTCTGAATTATAATTCGTATTAAATTCAATAATTAAATAATCTTCATCCAGATAAATTAAATAATTATCGGGCATTTTATTCAATGCATAGCCGGTTTTACTTGTATCTGTTTTTGTTGTATCAATTATTATCGGGTTTACATAATATTTACCAATATGGTTTATTATAGTTATTAAAGTATCTGTTATTATTGTATCAGAAATTAGGGTATCAGTAATCAACTCGCTATAAATTAATGAATCGGTTTTTGTAGAAAAAATGAAAGTATCCTTAATTGAGTAAAAAGTGATTGAAGAATCAATAATTGAAATATCTAAAATAGTAGTATCAATAAGGATTTTTTCTACGAATACCGTATCAATAAGCTTACTATAAATAATTGTTGTGTCAAGGTAAAGTGTATCGTTAATGGTTGTATCAGTAATAATAGTGTCGATCAAAATTGAATCAAAAATTATGGTATCTAAAACAATATAATGATTGAATATCGTATCATAAACTATTGTATCGGATATTGTTGTATCGGAATAGTAATTCAGTTTTAATGCAATATCGATTTGTGTATTCTCATTCCAGCTTACCTCAATATTATTCAAAACTTTCGAGGTATAACCTTCGGCTTCAATAAGCATATTATAATTGCCCGCAGCCAATAAACGATGATAATTTCCATTGACAGAATCTGAATAAACAAAAGACATTTCATCATCGTGGTTTTGTATAAAGACCTGAGCTTTTAAAGGTTCTCCGGAAATGCTGTCAATAATTATTCCCGATATTCCAAATAAACATTGTTCCATATAATTTAAAAAAGAACGATAATTGAACTCCCACAAAGTATCCAAATAATAAGTATCAGGTATTTTATCACCACTTATTTCGAGAGTCACTTCACGACCATGTAAAAACCAGGTTACATAATCCTGCCTGCCTCCGGATATAGAGTACCAGTCATAGCCATTAATAATTCCACTGCCTGTTAATATTGTCATATAACCGTCCCAGCTATAATATTGTGCAGTATCGGCATATTGATGAGAAATATACTGAAACCATAAATCATCAACATGTCTTTGTTCCCAGGTGTCCCAGGGATAATTTACTACCTCTGTCCCACCATGAATATTTGCCGATAAAACAAATTGATGTTCTTTTATAAAATCCATCATGGCAATAACCTCGGGTTGCCATGGATTATCGTCAGGATGTTGTCCGTCTTGAGGATCAGGGAAATTGCGGTTTAAATCAATTCCATTAGCATTATTTCTGGTTGCACCAAAAATTGTATTATTACCTGAAAAATATGTTCCGTCGGGATTAGCTATTGGATTAATCCAAATTTCAATATTATCAACCAAATACTTAACATAATCATCACTTTCATAGTTATTTAATAAATAATCAATAAGTCGAAGCATTAATACGTAACCTGCCACCTCATCGCCATGCATGGTTGAGGAATACATAAAACCGGGCTCAGACTCTTTTTCAATTACATTATCCGAAATTTTAACTAACAGAATTTCCCTTCCGTTTACACTCTGCCCTATTTCGTGAACTTTGCATAAGCCGGGATAATTATTTTCAAAATCCTGCATCATGTTAATGTATTCATCAAAAGTTGGATAATGTGTCCACTGTGAAGTTTGCGCAGATTTTAAACTTTCTGTTATTGGTTTCTGAAGTGAAGGGGGGACTAATACTTCATATTCCAGATTTAACTTTAAAAATTCAGTAAATTCTTTTTCATTGGCGTATGCGAAAATATATCCTTCCTTAATATTATCGATTGAGATTGTTTTGCT
>JAFGQQ010000188.1 GCA_016935595.1 Bacteroidales bacterium | reverse complement strand
TATATGCCAACTATATATATCAAATATGCCCTTATCCTTTCTGTTGTTTTTCAATTTATTGCTGCAATTATAGCTATTTCACTAATTAAAAAAACCAAATACAACATATCCTGGATTTTAATTTCCATAGGTTTTTATTTAATGGCTATCAGGCGATTATTTGAATTTTTAGATGTTATCCATTCTGAAGAATATTTGCGCAGGACTATAATTAATAGCTGGGTTGGAGTATTAATATCATTTATAATGCTACTGGGATTAATTTTTATAAAACAAATATTTAATTTACAAAAACGCATTGATGAATTAAGAAAGAAAAATGAATACCGGGTATTTTCTGCAATCATTAAAACAGAAGAAAATGAAAAGCAAAAATTCGCCAAGGAGCTTCATGACGGTCTTGGACCAATAATTGCCGGAGTAAAAATGGCTATTTCTGCTTTGGTAGATAAAGAAAAAAAATCAGCTACAAATGATGTAATTAAAAATACAGATAAACTTATTGACGAGGCAATTATAACAATTAAAGAAATTTCGAATAATCTAAGCCCTCATATTTTAAATAATTTTGGTTTGCTAAAAGCAGTCAGGTCATTTATTGATAAACTCAATTATCCTGAAAATTTAAATATAATTGTAAATTCAAATATTGAAAATAAACGATTTAATTATAATATTGAAGTTGTATTGTACCGGGTAATTTGTGAATTGATAACCAATACATTGAAGCATGCATCAGCAAATAAATTAGAAATCGATTTATTTTATGAAGACAACAAACTTAAACTTGATTATTTTGACGACGGTATAGGTTTTGACGTGGAATCGACTTTAAATTCACATAAAGGAATGGGTTATTCCAATATTCTGTCAAGAATCAAATCCTTAGATGGCGCTATTGATATTGAAAGCCAACCTGATGAAGGTGTTACTATCAGGATAATAGTAATTGCTGAGTAAGATGAAAAAATATTCTGTATTTCTGGTTGATGACCATAAGTTATTCAGAGAAGGATTAAAGCTACTCTTAACTAACTTAACTTTTATTGATCATATTTATGAAGCATCAAATGGAAAAGAATTTTTAAATTTATTAGATACTCATATTCCGGATATTGTTTTTATAGACATAGATATGCCCGAACTAAACGGAATTGAAGCAACCAAAGCTGCAATTCAAAAAATACCGGAATTAAAAATTATTGCTCTTTCCATGTATGGTGAATACGATTATTATACTAAAATGATTAATGCCGGGGCCAAAGGCTTCCTCTTAAAAAACTCCGATATCCAGGAAGTTGAAGCTGCTATCACAAATGTTCTCGATGGGAAAAACTACTTCTCGCATGAAATTATGCATGGTTTGTTTAAAAATATAAATAAAAAAACAGAAGGGGAAAAATTAACAAAATTGACCGGAAGAGAAAAGGAAATCCTTTATAATATCTGTAAAGGCTTATCAAATAACGAAATTGCGGGCAAACTTTTTTTAAGTAAACGTACCGTAGATAAACATCGCGAAAACATACTCACCAAAACAGGCTCAAAAAACACAGCAAGTCTGGTTATTTATGCCATAAAAAACGGCATAATCGAAATTTAACCTCAATTTCTTATACGATTTTATACTTACTAATAAGCATTAATTCGTATTCTAATTTTACGATTTAAAGCTGTTCTTCATTCTATTCTGCCTCCCTAACTTTGGATAAATTCATTAACAATTATTTTCTAATTAAAATTAATCAGAATGAGAAAAAGATTTATTTTCACTTTAGCAATAATAACATATGCATTTCTATTTGGTATTACCGGATGTAAAAATCCACAGGAATCCAAGAGTCAAGGTATAAAAGGTAATATAAGCATTTCAGGTGCATTTGCTATTTATCCTATCACAGTCAGATGGGCTGAAGAATTTCAAAAAATTTATCCTGAAGTAAAAATTGATATCTCGGCAGGAGGAGCCGGAAAAGGTATGGCCGATGCTCTTTCGCAGATGGTTGATTTGGGTATGTTTTCGCGTGAGGTAACTAAAGAAGAAAAAGACAAAGGTGCCTGGTGGATTGCCCTAACAAAAGATGCTGTTTTGCCTACAGTAAATGCAAATAATCCATTCATTAATGAACTAAAAAAAACAGGCGTTTCGAGGGATAATTTTATAAAAATTTATATAACCGGAGAAATTACATCGTGGGAAAAATTAATAAATACAAACAAAACAGCTAAAATCAACATATTTACCCGTTCCGATGCATGCGGTGCAGCAGCCATGTGGGCTCAATACCTCGGTAAAAACCAGGAAGATTTGCTGGGATTGGGCGTATTCGGCGATCCGGGTGTATCTGATGCGGTGAAGAATGATATTTACGGATTAGGCTTTAATAATGTTATTTATGTTTATGACATAAATACACGAACAAAATATGATAAGCTTGAAGTAATCCCCATCGATCTTAATGAAAACGGAAGTATTGATAAGGAAGAAAATTTTTATGATAGCCTTGACCTGGTAATGAAAGCTATTAAAGATGATATATATCCTTCACCTCCGGCACGGGATTTATATTATGTTTCTAAAGGTAAACCTGAAAGAGTAGTAGTTATAAAATTCATTGAATGGATATTAACAGAAGGTCAGCAATATGTTAAAGAAGCAGGTTATGTACAACTCTCTGACGAAAAAATTAAAGCAGAACTTAAAAAATTAAAAGAATAATATAAACCATTATAATATCAAGGCATTCTTATTAAATGATAAAATACAGGTTTAACAGGCATTTTAAAGATAAATTAAATAGCAGCTGGATGATTTTCTGGCTGATTATAATAGTCCTTATGCCGGTTATTATCGGTATAGGCCTTTCCTGGAAATCATCATTGTTACTT
>JAFGQQ010000187.1 GCA_016935595.1 Bacteroidales bacterium | reverse complement strand
GTTGAAATACAGGCTGTAGTTCGTGACGAGGAAGGAATTAATACGCCTTCAATAATTTCTTTATCGGATAATTGAAATGCAATTTTTAAAGTTCCATCCTTGCTTTCTTTAGTTTGGAATATGTTGATTTTATCAATTGTAAATTTTTCGCTTAGCTTGTTTCTGGTTTCTAATGATAAATTGGTCATTTGGTCAAATGATCCGGCATTTTTTTTCCAAAGCCATTCATAAACCTGTTGTGCCCTGAAAGGTTTTTCATTTATTCGAACAAAATATTCTTTTAATTCGTTTAAAGTAAGCCTATTGATATTTATTTTATCTTTATTCATAAATAGAAAAGCAAAATTAAACCTAATAAATATAATATATGATAATTAGAATTTTTTTTATAAATTAATTTTTCAATCTTTGAAAATTATTCTGTCAGATTTATTTAAACTTCGAAAATGAGAAAATTTATTTATTTTATAATTCTCCTGTTTTTAATTATTAAAGTCAAAGCCGATGAGGGAATGTGGCTGTTGAATTTATTGGAGAAGCTAAATATGGATGAAATGACTGAAATGGGAATGGAATTAACTTCTGAAGATATATACAGCATTAATCATTCAAGTTTAAAAGATGCAATTGTTATTTTTGGTAGGGGATGCACAGGTGAAATTATTTCTGATCAGGGATTGATATTAACAAATCATCATTGCGGTTACGATGCTATTCAGCAACATAGTTCGGTTGAGCATGATTACCTGAAAGACGGGTTTTGGGCAGAAACGAAAGATAAAGAGCTTTATACGCCCGATTTAACTGTAACATTTTTAGTTAGTATTAAGGATGTTACTGATAAGGTTTTGGAAAATATATCGGATGATATGACAGAAGATGAAAGGTTTACACAAATAGATTTAGCATGTGGTGAAATAGAGGAAGAAGCAATTAATGAAAACCTGTTTTTGGATGCATTAGTAAAGTCATTTTTCAATGATAATCAATATATTCTTTTTGTTTATGAAAAATTTAAAGATGTTCGGTTAGTTGGCACACCCCCATCTTCAATTGGTAAATTTGGAGCCGATACTGATAATTGGATGTGGCCCCGTCATACCTGTGATTTTAGTCTATTCAGGGTATATGCAGATAAAAAGGGCAATCCAGCCGAATATTCCGAGGATAATGTCCCCTTAAAACCTAAATATTTTTTACCTGTTTCACTTCAAGGTTATGATAAAGACGATTTCACTTTTATATTGGGTTATCCGGGTACAACCGGCAGATATATGACCTCATTTGAAGTAAAGGAGCTTATGGATATTATTAATCCAACCCGCATTGAAGTAAGAGGAGTAAGGCAGGAAATTTTACTTGAAGACATGCTGAAAAATGATGAAGTTAGGATACAATATGCAACGAAATATTCCAGGTCGTCTAATTATTGGAAGTTTTCAATCGGCCAGAATAAGGGTCTCAACCGATTAAAGATTATAGATGAGAAAGAAGCGTTGGAAAAAATTTTTCAGGAATGGGTAAATTCGGATGAAAGAAGAATTAACTTATATGGTGAAGCATTAAACTTAATTGAAAATGCAATAAACGAGAGGGAGCAATATACTCTCGCATCAAGATATATTAGCGAATGTTTTTCAAGAAGCTGTGAGGCATTCTATTTTTCTTTGTCTGCAAAATCGTTGTTATATTCTTTGAAAAACGGGAATAATAACATGAATGAGAAAATAGATAATTTGCGTAAGGAAGCCGGGGAATTTTATAAAGATTATAATGCGGAAACAGATAAAAAAGTTACAAAAGCAATGATTAAATTATATCTTGAACAAATACCTGATAATTTCCATCCGGATTTTTACCTAATATTAGAAAAGAAATATAAAAACAATATTGATAAATACGTTGAAAAAATTTTTGCTAAATCAATATTTACCGATCCGGTTAGATTTTATAATTTCTTAAATAATCCTGATCCATCTGATCTGGAAAATGATATGGTATTTTCGATTTCAACTTCTATTTCGGATAAGTCTGGTGAAATAAGAGATATATTATCAAATTTCGATGATGATTATTCAAAGGGACGAAGATTATTTATGTCTGGTTTAATGGAAATGGATACAAATAAACTATTCTATCCCGATGCAAATTTTACCATGCGGTTTACATTTGGATCGGTCCAGGATTATTATCCTGAGGATGCTGTATATTATAACTATTATACTACTTTAACAGGTATTGTGGAAAAAGAAGATCCTGATAACTGGGAATTTATTGTTCCTGAAAAATTAAAACAGCTTTATCAAAATAAAGATTATGGGCAATATGCAGAAAACAACATAATGAAAACATGTTTTATAACGAATAATGATATTACCGGAGGAAATTCCGGAAGCCCTGTGTTAAATGGTAAAGGACAATTAATTGGCCTTGCTTTTGACGGTAACTGGGAAGCAATGAGTGGCGATGTTGTTTATGAACCTGATTTACAACGTTGTATTAATGTTGACATCAGATATATTCTTTTTATTATTGATAAGTTTGCTGGTGCAACACAAATAATTGATGAATTACAGATTATTGAATAAATATATTTACATTAGTAACTAATAATTAGATGGACATTAATTTTGTCGACATAGTATCAGTATTTATGGTATTGTTTGCCGTTATTGACATAACTGGCTCAATTCCGATAATAATTGATATTAAAAGCAAAACCGGTAATGTAAACGCTTTAAAAGCAACACTTTTCTCTTTTGTATTAATGTTATTTTTTTTATTTGGAGGGGAACCATTTTTAGGATTATTTGGAGTTGATGTTGGTTCATTTGCTATTGCCGGTTCGTTTGTTATATTTATTATTGGTGTGGAAATGGTATTAGGCATTCAATTATTTAAATACGAATCAACAAAAGGAGCTTCCATTGTGCCAATTGCCTTTCCTTTAATTGCAGGGGCAGGTTCATTCACTGCCTTGCTTTCTTTAAAATCGGAATATTCCACAGCTAATATTTTAATTGCACTGGTATTAAATATGGTTTTTGTTTATCTGGTATTAAAAGCAACGGGTTTTTTTGAAAGAGTTTTAGGTATTTCAGGAATCCAAATATTAAAAAGGATTTTTGGAATCATTCTATTGGCTATTGCCATAAAATTATTTATGTCAAACACAGGAATACAATTACCTGGTGTCAAATAAAGAAATAATAATATATACAGACGGAGCAGCCAGTGGAAATCCTGGCCCGGGTGGTTACGGCGTTGTTTTAATTTCCGGGCCTCATAGAAAAGAAATTTTACAGGGTTATAGGAATACTACAAACAACAGGATGGAGTTATTGGCTGTGATTGTTGGATTAGAAGCTTTAAAATTTGAAAATTGTAATGTAACCATATACAGCGACTCAAAATACGTGGTGGATGCAGTTGAAAATGGATGGATATTTGAATGGGAAAAAATCAGGTTTAAAAAGAAAAAAAATCCCGATTTATGGATTAGGTTATTAAAAGCATACCGAAAACATAAGGTTAAATTTATTTGGATTAAAGGACATGCTGATAACAAAGAGAATGAAAGATGTGATAAATTGGCAGTAAAAGCTTCCCAGGAACCAAATTTATTAATAGATGAAGGTTACGAGAAAAATGATCTCTTACTTGAAGAATAAATTTGTTCTGATAAACTCCGGTTGTCCATTTTCGGACAATTGATGTTATACAACCGGACATTTTTCATATCAGGCAATAATTATAAATTTTTGTTAGCCAATAGATTAAGTCTATTTGGCATTATAGTTGTCTAATAGAACTAATAAATCAATTAACCCAATTAAACGTTTAAGGATGCGAGTACTCATTGCCTTTTTATTTTGTTTTGTATTTTCATTTCAATTTATTTATGCAGAAAAGAAAACATATACTACTCAAAAAATTAGCGGGGAACCTCCGAATATCGACGGATTGATTAATGAAACCGTCTGGGATTTGGTAGAATGGGATGGTGGATTTGTTCAAATCCAGCCGTATGAAAATAAACCACCATCGCAGCAAACAGAATTTAAAGTTTTGTATGACGATAATAACTTATATTTTGCTATACGTGCTTATGATACTGCACCTGACAGCATTGAAAAAAGAATGTCAAGAAGAGATGGATTTGAGGGTGACTGGGTTGAAGTAAATATAGATAGTTATCACGATCTTCGTACTGCTTTTTCTTTTACTATAACAGCCTCAGGGGTAAAAGGGGATGAAGCTATTTCAAACGATGGAGATAACTGGGATTCTAACTGGGATCCTATCTGGTATGTAAAAACAAGTATTGATGCAAAAGGATGGATCGCTGAAATGAAAATTCCTTTTAGCCAGTTACGTTTCGGCAAACAGGATGTTTATACATGGGGACTCCAGGTAAACAGGCGTTTCTTCAGAAAAGAAGAAAGGTCATCATGGCAATTTATCTCGCCTAATGCTTCGGGATGGGTTCATTTATTTGGTGAATTGCACGGAATAAAAGGCATTAAACCGCAAAAACAAAAAGAC
>JAFGQQ010000186.1 GCA_016935595.1 Bacteroidales bacterium | reverse complement strand
TAAATATTGATGTTCCAAATAATTATATAACAATTTAAATTCCTATATAATTTATAATACTTATTAAAAAATCAGACCTCAGTATACTTATATTATAAAATTTATTTTAAGAAGAATAATTTCTTTACCTTAATGATAATGAAGTTGTGCCTATTTGATAATTGTCAGTATATAAATCAATTATATAAGTTCCGGGAATTAGCATTCCATTATTTTGCCAGAAAATACAAACAGCCAGATCCTGATTTTCGTATTCCACTTCTCTTTTATCTGAATATACAATTTTATCTCCATTATATTCAAACACATTTTCCTCAGAGTCAGCTAAAACTAATTCATCTGGTCTTATAATTCTCATAAAAATTGTTCTTGGACCAGGTTCGGCAATTGGATTTTCTCTTAAAGTAAAACAAACTCTTATTCTTGCAATTTTTGAGATTTTATCTTTTTCTTTACCACTTTCATTCAAACTTGTGGCATATATTTCTTTAGCTGTAAGTTTGGAGCCTGTTTCAACCTTTTGAGTGAGGTCGTCTTTAATTTCCCGTTCAATTTCAAGTTCAGTTTTAACTTTCTCAATTTCTTGTTTTACCTCAACATTTTCAGCCATCAGCTCAATATTTTTGGTATTAAGAGAATCAATTTGAACAATATAGCTTTTCATAATATCTCTTAATGTGCCTAATTCTTTTTTATATTGCCTGATTATTTCAGCATTGGTTGTTTTAATTTTAGTTATTTCATTTATCAGCTTTTGAATTTCTACCTGTCGCTGAGCAAGTTTCAGGTTTATGGAGTCATTTTCAGTTTTAAGCATCTCATAATCACTCGAAAGCTCTTCAAATTCTTTGATTAATTGCTCTTTCTCATTTTCAACCTTTTCATTCGTCCTGGTTTGGTCGTAATACAAATAACCCAATACACCTGCACTAATTATTAGTATTATAACTAAAAAAATAATTACACCTGAAGAACCCGAACTCTTTTTTGAAATAGGCTTTTGTTGTTGTTCTTGATTTGGAATTTGATCGCTCATTTTATATTGTTTTAAATGATTACCGTAAAAATAAATACATTTTATAAGATAATTACAAGGAAAAGGTAATAAATTTTATTTTGTTTTTAAAGATTCTAAAATTATTGAAAAAAATTAAAACCTCATAAAAATTAATATATCTCATATCAAAATTATATTTTTGTGATTCAATTATAAAGATTAAGATATGGCATTTAAAGAAAGAAGTAAAATAAAGGATTTAATAAAATCAAATAAATTCGGGATTGATGTACATGTTAAAGGATGGGTAAGGACAAAGCGTGAAAATAAAAATATTGTTTTTATTGCATTAAACGATGGCTCAATTATACATAATATTCAGATTATAGCCGATGTGCCCGATTTTGACGAAAAGTTTCTTAGATTAATTACAACCGGCTCGTGTATTGGTGTTACTGGCAAATTGATTGAATCTCCTGGAAAGGGGCAACATGTTGAGATACATGCAAAGAAAATTGAATTATACGGAACAGCTGATTCAGAAACATTTCCTTTGCAAAAGAAAGGTCATTCAATGGAGTTTTTAAGGGAAATAGCCCATTTAAGGCCCAGAACAAATACCTTTGGCGCAATATTCAGAATAAGGCATGCATTAGCATTTGCCATACATAAGTTTTTTAACGATAAAGGTTTTTATTATTTACACACTCCTATTATTACTGGTTCCGATTGTGAAGGGGCTGGGGCAATGTTCAGGGTGACAACTCTCGATCCTGTAAATCCGCCTTTAAATGAAGATGGAACGGTTAATTATAATGAAGATTTTTTTGGAAAAGAAACAAATTTATCTGTATCAGGTCAGTTAGAAGGAGAATTAGGTGCTATGGCTCTAGGTGAAGTATATACTTTTGGGCCTACTTTCAGGGCCGAAAATTCTAATACTCCAAGACATTTATCTGAATTTTGGATGATTGAACCTGAAATGGCTTTCTATGACATTGAAGATAATATGGATTTGGCTGAAGAATTTATTAAATACCTTGTTAAATATGTCATGGATAATTGTATTGATGATATGCAGTTTTTAAATAATATAATCGACAAAGGTTTAATTGAAAGACTAAATTTTGTAATTGATAATAAATTTGTGAGATTGAGCTATACCGAAGGTATTGAGATTTTAAAAAAATCGGGAGGAAATTTTGAATTTCCCGTTGAATGGGGGCTTGATTTGCAAGCTGAACATGAGAGGTACTTAGTTGAGAAATATTTTAAAAAACCTGTTATTCTAATAAATTATCCCAAGGAAATTAAAGCATTTTATATGAAACAGAATGATGATGGCAAGACTGTAAGGGCAATGGATGTTTTGTTTCCTAAAATTGGCGAAATTATAGGCGGATCGCAACGGGAAGAAGATTATGATAAATTATATAAAAGAATAAAAGAATTGAATATTCCTGAAAATGATTTGTGGTGGTATTTAGAAACAAGAAAATTTGGTACAGCACCTCATAGTGGTTTTGGACTTGGATTTGAACGACTTATGGTATTTGTAACAGGTATGAGTAATATTCGGGATGTTATTCCATTTCCAAGAACTCCAAAAAACGCTGAATTTTAATAGTTTAAAGTCAAATATTACCTCTTCTTTTTTTACAATATACATGGAATTTTGACTTTTTATGAGTAAATTGCTATCATAAATTGATGTGGGATGTTTTTTGAAGAGAAATGCTAAATCAGAAATTACAACAAAAATTATTACAGAAGTTATCACCCCAGCAAATTCAAATGATAAAATTGCTGGAAATCCCCAGTATGCAGCTTGAGCAAAGAATTAAAAAAGAAATGGAAGAAAATCCGGTTTTAGAAGAGGGAAAAGATGAAGATTCCGAAATTCCTGATTCAAATATTGAAGAAAATTCTTCCTCTGATGATCAGAACGAATTAAGTATTGATGAATATTTGGATGATGATCCAATTCCTTCTTACAAATTAAATTTAAGTAACTACTCGAGAGATACAAAAAAAGTTGATATTCCATTTTCTGTTGGATCAAGTTTCCATGATCATTTGGAAACTCAATTAGGTTTAAGAAAATTATCTGAGCGGGAACACGATCTAGCCAAATACCTTATAGGAAACATTGATGATGATGGATATATAAGGCGAAATCTGTCATCCATTGCTGACGATCTTGCTTTTACTCAAAATATAAAAACCAGCGAAGACGAATTACTGGAAGTGTTAAAAATAATACAGGATTTTGATCCAATAGGGGTTGGTGCCCGTGATTTACAGGAATGTTTATTAATACAAATTGAAGCAAAAAATCAGGAAATTTATTCAATTGGCCTTGCCAGAAAAATATTGAAATATTATTTTAATGAATTTACCAAAAAGCATTATGATAAAATAATTGAAAGACTTAAAATATCTGAAGATGATTTAAAAGATGCCATTGATGAGATAATTCATCTAAATCCCAAGCCTGGCAGTTCTTATTATGATCCTCAAAACAAAACATACGACCATATTATACCCGATTTTATATTGGAAAATAAGGATGGTGAATTACTATTAAGCTTAAATTCGAGGAATGTTCCTGATTTGAAGCTTAGCCGGACATATACCGATATGTTAACATATTATAATAAAAATAAAAAAACCCAAACAAAGACTGATAAAGAAACAGTAACTTTTGTCAAGCAAAAGCTTGAATCGGCAAAATGGTTTATTGATGCCATTAAACAAAGACAAACCACATTATTACTTACAATGAACGCTATTTTAAATTATCAGCAAGAATATTTTATTGAAGGGGATGAAACAAAACTTAAACCCATGATATTAAAAGATATAGCAGAAATTACTGGTTTAGATATCTCAACTGTGTCGAGAGTAGTAAATAGCAAATATATTCAAACCCATTTTGGGATTTATTCATTAAAGTATTTCTTTTCGGAAGGAATACAAACAGAATCGGGTGAGGAAGTTTCAACCAGGGAAATCAAGAAAATATTAAGTGATTGTATTGAGAATGAAGATAAAAGAAAGCCCCTAACTGATGAAAAACTATCGGAAATATTAAACGAAAAAGGATATAATATTGCGAGAAGAACAGTTGCTAAATACAGGGAACAGTTAAATATCCCGGTAGCCAGGTTAAGAAAGGAATTATAAAGTGTTGAATAGAATTGCCAACATCATTTCAGTGATTTTTCATCCCTTGATTATGCCTTCTGTAGGTGTATTAATAATTTTTAATTCAGGCACTTATTTTTCACTTATTCCAATTGATATTAAAAGACTAATTTTTTATTTAATTCTATTAATAACCTTTATTTTACCTGTTTCAATATTACCTTTTTTAAAATTACAGGGCATTATAAAAGACTATAAATTGAGTAGACCAAAAGAAAGATTAATGCCTTTATTAATTACAGGTATAATTTATGCAGCAGGTTATTATTTTGTTGCCCGTTTTTCTATTATTCCTGAATTTATTCAATATTTTATTTTATCATCAACATTATTAATCATCCTAACAATGGTTATTACTTATAAATGGAAGATAAGTATACATATGGTTGGTATAGGAGGCTTATCAGGAATTGTATTAGCATTAATAAAATATCATCCAATAAATCTACATATTTACTTATACATAATATTTTTATTATCGGGTATTATTGGCTCAATCAGGTTATATTTGAAAGAACATATCCCGTTACAAGTGTATTTAGGTTATTTATTGGGATTTAGCATAGTATTTTTAACTGGATTATTTGCATAAGCTTATCCAGATGTATGGGTTTTAAAACCTAAATTTTCTGCTTTTTTTGCAATTTCAGATAATTTATTCCCAGCGAAATACCAAGTCGCCTGCTATATACCGGTCCAAAAATTATTTTATCGAATAAAAAAGTAGCCACATTAATACATTAGAGGTACAAAATTAATGAAAAGATTTTTTGCGGGAGAAAACCAATTTCGGATAGAAGTTTACTAAATATAATTAAATAATTAGCATAGCATCTCCATATGTCCCAAATCGGTATTCTTCTTTAATTGCTACATTATATGCATCGAATAAAAAATCGAATCCTGCAAAGGCTGATACCATCATAAGCAGGGTTGATAAGGGAAGATGTAAATTTGAAACTAACATGGTTGGAATACTAAATTCATAAGGAGGAAATATAAATTTATTGGTCCATCCGTCAAAAGGTTTTAAGAAACCATCAGTTGAAACCGAACTTTCTAAGGTACGAAGAACAGATGTCCCGATTGCACAAATATTTTTTCTAATTTCTTTCGCTTTGTTAACTATTTCAACAGCATTTTCCTCAATAATAATACGCTCCGAATCCATTTTATGCTTAGTAAGATCTTCAACATCAACGGTTCTGAAATTACCTAAGCCTACATGTAATGTTATTTCTGAAAAATGCACGCCTTTAATTTCGAGCCTTTTTAATAATTGTTTGCTGAAATGTAAACCTGCTGTTGGAGCAGCAACAGCTCCTTCATGTTTAGCATAAATAGTTTGATACCTGTCTTTGTCCTCAGGCTCGACTTTTCTTCGAATAAATTTAGGTAAAGGAGTTTCTCCTAATCCATATAATGTTTTTTTAAATTCATCATAAGGTCCGTCATATAGAAATCTTAAGGTTCTTCCACGAGAAGTAGTATTATCAATAACTTCTGCCACTAAAATATCATCTTCACCAAAATATAGCTTATTACCTATTCTTATTTTTCTGGCCGGATCGACAAGCACATCCCAAAGTCGTTGTTCACGGTTTAGCTCTCTCAATAAAAATACTTCAATCTCTGCTCCTGTTTTTTCTTTATTGCCATATAATCTTGCCGGGAATACTTTAGTATTATTAAAAACCATTACATCGTCCTCATCAACATAATCAATAATATCTTTAAATACTTTATGCTCAATATTACTATTGCTTCTGTTTAATACCATTAAACGTGATTCATCTCTGTTTTCAGTTGGATATTGAGCGATTAATTTATCAGGCAGATTAAATTTATATTGTGAAAGCTTCATATTAATTTTTATTATGATAGGAATCGTTATACGTAAAATTAATTTAGTTTGTTATGTTTAATAAAAGATTTCTTTCGAAATCTTTTAATGTTATTGCATCGTCTAATTTATAATCACCTATTGCAGTCCGGGTTAATGCTGACAAATAGGCTCCACTTTTCAATGCTTTTCCAATATCATTAGCTAACGACCTGATATAAGTACCCTTACTGCATTTTATTTTTAATATAAGCTTTGGTAATTCAAAGCTTATTATTTTTATTTCATCAATTTCTATCTCAATAGGTTCAAGATTAATTTTTTTTCCTTTCCTTGCAAATTCATAAGCTCTTTTACCTCCTAACCATTTTGCTGAATAAAGTGGAGGAACTTGTTTTATTTTTCCTTTAAATTTTTTTAATATTTCATTAATAAGTTTAATATTGATATGATTTACCGGATAAGTATTATCAATTTCAGTCTCGAGATCGAATGAGGGAGTTGTTTTGCCAAGAATTATTTCAGCAATATATTCTTTTTTTTGTTCCTGCAATATCGACATTTTTTTTGTTTCTTTTCCGGTACATATTAAAATTAAACCGGTTGCTAAAGGATCTAATGTTCCTGCATGTCCAATTTTCAATGTTTTTAAGTTATAGTGTTTGCTTATAAGATTTTTAATTTTTTTTACTACATCAAAAGATGTCCAATTTATTTCTTTGTTAATTAACAATAGTTGTCCTTGTTCGAATTTGTCTAAAGAATAGTTGGCAAACACAATAAGAAATAAGAATTTTACAAAATCACGCAAAGATAATAGCTAATAATCCAATTATGAAACAATATATGCCAAAATAAATTAATTTTCCTTTATTAACAATTTTTATCATCCATTTGCATGCTAAAAATCCTGAAATAAAAGCTGAAAAAAAGCCTATAATCAATGCAGAGTTATTCACTTGCGGCATGTTTGTGAATTTATCCGTTGACATAAGGTCTAGAATATTAGCGGCAATAATGGGTAATAATACCATCAGGAAAGAAAATCTGGCAACTTCTTCTTTTTTATTTCCCAATAGTAAACCAGTTGCAATTGTTGCCCCTGAGCGAGAAATTCCCGGAATTACAGCAAAAGCTTGCGCTATACCCATTATTAATGAATGAGAAACGGAAATATTTTTATTTCCGTTTTTTCTAAAATAAGTAAAAGTTAGAAAGGAAGCAGTAATAAGAAGCATAAATCCGACCAATATTAAATTTCCGGTAAAAAGTTGCTCTATCTGATCTTTAAAAAAAACACCAATAATAGCAACAGGAATAATTGAATATAACAATTTAGTTATATATTGTGTTGACTCATTCCACTGAAATTTGAATAAATCCTGTATTAGGATTTTAATATTTTTCCAAAACACCAATATTGTGCTTAAAACAGTAGCACCATGAACTGCAATTGCAAACCTGATATCTTCTTTTAACTCAACATCGAGTATTACTTTTCCTATTTCAATATGCCCGCTGCTGCTAACGGGCAAGAATTCGGTTAATCCCTGGATTATTCCAAGTATTAAAGCCTCAAACCATTCCATTTACATTAAATAATTATAAAGTAGATTTAACAAAATAATTATTCGTTGCTTTTTGGTTTTTTCATAATTGCATATATCTCAAAAATAAAACCAAAAAGTACAATTATTGGAGCAAGAGTTATTCGCCTAAAACTAAAGATTTCTTCACTAAAAACATTAGGGTTTTCTGATTTTCCCCCAACCATTAAAGCAAATCCAATTAAAATAATTATAAAACCAATAATTAAAAGAATATAATTTTCCTTTTCAAGAGCAAAATTTAAATTCTCTTTTGTTTCTTTCTTTTTTGCCATAGTATAAAATATCTAGTGAAAATAATATAAATCGTCGGTTTTTATTCTTAAAAACCGGTTAACTGCAAAATATGTCGATATCCAATTAATAAGGATACCTAAAATTATCACAAACGTAAAAAGAATTCCTAAAATTTCAATGTTTTCAAAAGTAATTATCTCAGGCATTTCTTTTTGTGCAACATATAAAAGTCCAATTATTAACAATATGGCAATTATTGACGCATAAATACCATGTACTGTACTTTTTATTAAAAAAGGCTTACGTATAAACCTTCGGGTAGCTCCAACAATATGCATGGTATTAATTAAAAATCGTTTTGAGTATACTGATAGCCTAATAGTATTGTTTATTAAAGTTAGTGCAATTAATAGTAATAATCCGCTAAATATTAATATGATGAAACTTATTTTTTTGATATTTTCATTAACCAGGTGTACTAATGATTTTTGATAATAGATTTCATCTATTTCCTGGTAATTTTGTATTTTATTTTCAATGACTAACAGGCTGTCAGAATTTGCATATTGTGCATGTAATCTTATTTCAATTGATGCTGATAAGGGATTATAACCCAAAAATTCGATAAAATCCTCGCCTAGTTCTTCTTGTAATATTTTTGCTGCTTTTTCTTTCGAGATAAATTGGCTCTCTTTAACATATTTTGTTGCATCAAGCCTTTTTTGCAATCGTATAATGTCAACTTCTTTTATGTTGTCTTTTAAAAATATTGTAAAACCAATATTTTCTTTAACATAATCAGATAAGGCTTTAACGTTTAGAATAAGCAAGCCTAATATTCCTAATAAAAACAAAACAAGTGATATACTTATTATGGATGTTAAATAAGAATTTCGTAATCGTTTTCTTGTAGCTTTTGCTTCTTTTACTGACATACGTTGTATTGAAGCGTTATTATCAAATTTATTTAAATCAAAGGGATAAAAATATTAATAAAAAATTAAATAATATTACCTGTCTTGATATTTTAATAAATGGTTGTCATCACTTGATGAAATATGCCTGTATTTTTTGTTTTTATTTACATAATCATAGATTTGTTTATTAAATTCTTCTTCTTGATCAAATAAAAACTCAATTGTAATTGGAATGTAAAATAAATTGGTTTTTATCTCTTCTGGAATGAAATCACTGTCCTTCAACCTGATAGAATCTTTTTCTGTAGTAATGATTATTTTGTTGGGGCCATTTAATTCGTTAAATTCAGTTTGTATTTTTTCGATATCTTTTATATTAAAAAAATGATGGTCAGGGAAATGCAGCTTTTTTATTTTTGGTGAAATGCCTCGTATGAATTTTTTTAATAAGCGGGGGTTTGCTATTCCTGATATAAATAATATTTCTGGTTTTATTTTTTTGAATTTTTCAAATAATACTTCTTGTGATGTTTTCGAAAAAACAGGACATAAATCACCATATTTTATTTTTGTGAAATATAAGTTTTGATAGGGGAAAGGATTAATTTCTTTTTGAATGATTCTTCTTTCGATTGGTTTCATGTTTTCGGGGCATTTTGTAATGATAATAAAATTTGCCCTTCGTTTTTCATATGCAGGTTCTCTGAGAAGGCCTACTGGTAAAAGATAATCTTTGGTAATTATCCTGTTGTAATCGATTAATAAAATTGAAATTCCGGGTTTTATATACCTGTATTGATAAGCATCGTCTAATAAAATAGCGTCAATTCCTGGATTATCTGTCAATAATATGTCAATACCCCTGATTCTGTTTTTATCAACAGCGACAATTATTTCAGGGAATTTTTGTTTAATTTGTTTAGGTTCGTCACCTATTTCGAATGAAGTGGAATTTATTGTTGCTAAAATAAATCGTTTTGTTTTTCTTTTATATCCTCTGCTAAGTGTAGCAATCGAAAAATTTTCTTTAAGTAAGTTTGCTAAGAATTCAATGTGTGGAGTTTTGCCCGTCCCCCCAACTGTGATATTTCCAACGCTAATAATAGGGATATTAAATTCTTTTTGCGCTATAATATCCAAATCGAAGAGCTTATTTCTTATTATAATTATAAACCAGTAAATAATAGCAAAAGGAAATAAATACCAATATATTTTTTGGTTAATTTTCATTTTAATAATTTAAAACACTTGTATCGAATAAAATATATTATTCCAGTTCAACATCAAAAGGTATTCTTGCGATTATTCCTTCAAATTGTAAAAGTTTTTTAAATTCCTGGATATATTTATAATTATCTCCTAACTCGGCTTTAAGAAGCTTGGTTTTAGCCTCACCTGCAATTTCTTTTATTATTAATTCAAAAGGATCTTCTTGTTTAGGAAGTTCTACAATACGATATGTTTCTAATCCAGATATCTCAGCAGCTATTTCAACTGCTTTTTCCAATCCACCAAATAAATCAATTAATCCATTTTCCAAAGCATCTTCTCCGCTCCAAACCCTTCCGC
>JAFGQQ010000185.1 GCA_016935595.1 Bacteroidales bacterium | reverse complement strand
CTCTACAAAAGGTTTTTAATCCCATTGCTCCTCTCCTGCTCTTAATTCTAAAAATTAACAATTCATCGGTATAATTCAACAACTCGTCATTTTAAATTATGATTCGTACCCGATATGTCAAATCTTTGTCAGGTAATTACTGATCACAAAAATTAAAAATCATGAAAACAGAAAAACAACTATCTGATGAAGATATAAACTTCAAAAATGATAATGACAGAATTTGGCTGGCATTCCTGCATTTTAGTGGAATATTACCTCTTTTTCTTCCCAGTATTTATATCTGGAACCGAAAAAAGGCCGATATTAAAGAGATAAGCGAACATTTTCGTTCTGTAATAGCATTACAATCATTTATATTTTTTATATACCTACTCAGTCTTTGGGGCTGCTATAAAACTATCGGGAGATTTGAAGCAATCTTCGGTATTTTATTTCTTGGTGTGTTTTTTTCGATATGGAATGCCCTGAGAGTGCTAAACGGCAGGCCTTTTAAATTAATTGGCATATTCAAAAATAAAAACGACAAGACAAAACGAAATTCCAAATAAATTAATAAACAATAATTATAATAACAATAAAACTTTTAGTTATGAAAACAACAATTTCAATTTTGACAATTTCAATCCTGATAATAGCAGGGTGTTACGCTCAACAAAAAAATAAGCTGAGTGCGAATGAACTAACCGATAGCACAATACTGGATTTTTATCTTCAATATAGTGAATTTACCGATCCAGGAGAGTATGATTATTTATATAAAAACTTACCTGACTCATTACCGGAACTATGCAGTTTAATCAAATCCCTGTTTATTCATCCTTATGTTGAATTACCGAGATATAAGAATCTAATTCCCGAAGAGAGATGGGATGAGTATCTGAGGTTTCCAAGTGTTAAGTCCATTTTAGAAGGTCTTCTATCCTATGACTCCTCTGATTTGGTAAATACCAGAGAACCTGAAAATCGTTTAGTAATGGGATGTCAACAAAATGCAATTTTACTGGCATCTATATTGAAATATCAAGGTATTCCGGCGAGAGTCCGCTCCGGACATGCTACCTATTTAATTCCCAATTTTCATGCAAGCCACACCATTTGTGAAGTTTGGAATGAAAATGAAAAGCGCTGGATGTTGGTTGACCCTAGTACAGACCAGGTTGATTTTAGCAGTAATTTGTTTGATTATAGTAATGAAGCATGGTTACAATTGCAAAATGAAGAGGTTAATCCAGAATTATTTGGAAATCCCGGTCAATACACAGGATTGATTTCGATTGCAGGAAAAATACCTCACGATTTGGCAGCGGTATTAGGAACTGAATATCCAATTACTCAATATGCACCAATACTGGATTATGTTTTCGATAATAACCAATTGACTTCAGAACAAATTGAATTACTGGATACTATAAGTGAGTTAATGAAATCGCTTAATGCTGAAAATCTTATGAAGTTGCATGAAATCTACAATAATACCCCTGAAATTCAAATTACAAAGTCATTTGAAGTTGATACGACAAGTTCATTGGAAGATGATACAACAAATTCTGAAGTTAATACCGGAGTGGTTGAAACTTCAGTATTAAATGATTATAATTTAAGTCAAAACTATCCGAATCCTTTTCAGTTTAATACAAATATTAAATTCTCAATACCAGGTGAAGGAAAGGTTATACTTACGATTTTTGACATGGCAGGAAAAACTGTAAAAAGCTTAATTGATGAAAAACTATCTGAGGGAAGTTATAGTGTAAAATTTGATGCAAATAATTTTCCATCAGGTGTCTACTTTTATAGTCTGGAGGTTGGTAACTTCAGGCAAATAAAGAAAATGATTTTATCTCAATAGTAATTGTGTAATTGCTTAATTGGAATATCTTAAAAAACTAGAATGAATATGTCATTGCGAGGGTTAGGCCCGAAGCAATCTATAAATTTACCATACACAAGATTGCTTCATTCCACTCGCAATGACGATTAATATATACTTTATCGATCACCTTAAGCTAAAACATATAAATTTTTCAATTTTAAAAAAATTCATTTAATTTATACATCATGAAATTCAAAAACAAAAAAAGAGAAAGTTACTTTAACATAATAGCTTCAATTATTTTTATAGTTGGCACTTCTACATTAATATCCTATTTCTTTAATGGTCCAAAACTATTTTCATCTTTTTTCTACTATATTAAGTTTTCTTCCTTTGGATTTGCACTTGGATTTACCTTCTGGTTAGGCCATACAGCAATTGGCAAATTTACCGAAAAAAAACTTGACTGGGCTAAGAATCCCAAAAAGGCAAACATAATTAGCTTGCTGATGTATATAATTTACGGGATGATATTTTGTCCACTTATATCCTATTTATTTGATAATTACGTATTGAAATTGACCGGACAAGATCTTTTTATAACTGTATTGGTGCATACTTTAATGATATTTTCCCTTGACATGATTGTAATTTCCCTATTTTATTCAACATATCTTACAAAATACTGGAAAAAAGCAATTGAAGCAAACGAAGAATTGAAAAGGGAAAACCTACTGGCAAAATATGAAGCCCTGAAGAACCAGGTTAATCCTCATTTTCTTTTTAACAGTTTAAATACCCTTAGCGGAGTAGTGGAACAAAAACCCGAACTGGCCACTGATTTCATTA
Organism: Bacteroidales bacterium; assembly: GCA_016935595.1. Next base: position 4,372 of record JAFGQQ010000185.1, on the reverse strand, counting down.
AAAAACTATCAGATATTTACCGATATGTACTGGAGCAAAGCGATATAGAACTAGTCTCAATACATGATGAGATGAGATTTGTTGAGGATTATATATTTCTATCGAAAATGAGATTTGGAGAAGCATTAAAGTTTAGTTCTTATATACCTTCTAAAAATATTATTCAGTTAGTCCCCCTGGGAATACAAATGTTAGTTGAAAATGCCATAAAACATAATATTATAGCTGATGATATGCCTTTGAAAATTGAAATTGGTGTTGAAGAGGGTTTTATAATAGTAAAAAACAACATTCAAAAGAAAAAAACAATTATTTCAGAAAAAGAACCAATGGGACTTGATAACCTGAAAAAAAGATATGAATATCTTTCTGGTTCATCAATCGAAATTATTAATGTACAGAATGAATTTATTGTAAAGTTGCCAATTATTGAAAATAAATATTAAACAAATGAATTGCTTAATTATTGAAGACGAAAAAGTGGCAGCAGAAAGGCTTTCCGGATTAATTAAAAAATATGATCAATCTATTGAAATACTGGGAATTATCCAGTCAGTTAAAAATGCAGTAAAATGGTTAAGCAACAATCATGAGCCTGATATAATTTTTATGGATATTCAACTGGCCGATGGGTTGAGCTTCGAGATTTTTGAACAAACCATTGTAAAAACACCTGTAATTTTCACTACTGCATATGATGAGTATGCCCTTAAAGCTTTTAAGGTAAACAGTATCGACTATTTATTAAAGCCCATTGATCAAAATGAATTGAATAATGCAATAGATAAATTTAAAGAAAACAACTCTCCGAATGAGATACCTGCACAGGTTTTTGATAATATATTACATTCACTAACAAAGAATTACAAAAATAAATTTGTAATTAAAGTAGGTGAACACATAAAAGTATTTACAACTGATGATGTGCAATGTTTTTACAGTATGGAAAAATACACATTCCTTCAAAATAATTCGGGACGCGATTATGCAATTGGTTATTCGCTTGATCAACTTGAGGATTTATTAGATCCTGCCAGGTTTTTCAGGATTAACCGTAAATATATTGTTACCTTTTCAGCTATTTCAGATATAATCAGCTTCTCAAACAGCCGTTTACAGGTAAAGCTTCATTCTAACGAATCCGATGAGTTGATAGTAAGCCGTGAAAAAGTACAGGATTTTAAAAAATGGCTGGAGAATTAGATAAAATATGTTTTTAAAGTATGTTACTAATTTCTTTATGTTCCTTCATGAAACTTCATAGGCAGAATCCTTGTTATATTGAACAGAGTAGAAGTATGTCCGGTCTTCGGCTACGCATAGACTGACAATTATTAAAACCCAGAGCCGCATACTGGATATCGCAATAAAAATTTTCAGTCTAATTTATCCCTGTTATTTTTTCAAAATATAAAAATGATTTTCTATTTCTATTTTTTAATAAACAGGCTGTTTCTTCTGTTATTATTCGAATATTTAATACACAAATAGTAAACTCCTTCCGGATACCCGGAAACATTAATAAACCCTGTTTTACTCTCTGGCTTATATAAGCGTAATAACAAACCCTGAATATTGTATATCTCAATCTGACAAACTTCATCATTAAGTTCAAAATATAATATATCATTTACAGGGTTCGGATAGAGTTTTACAATAGATGTATTATTTTTTTCTATGCCAACAATTTGATTCGTTATTGTAATTTCCATTTCTTCAGTTACCCCTGAACCATCGGTAGCAGAAGCAATTACTGTAACCGTTCCATTGTCATTTCCTTTTGCAGTAAGTAAACCATTCTCATCAATAGTGGCTATTTTCGTACTGTTAAGCTTCCATTCAACCGGGTAATAAGATGCTTCTTCCGGTTCAATAGCAGCCTCCATTTGCAATGAACCACCTGCAACATCGATAAAATTATCACCGGTAGCAGTAGATAAAATAATTTCTTGGGCATATGGCAACCGGGGAAATGTAAATTCTATAAAATCAAATTGCATCCAACCCCAGAAATACTCTATCGATATTGTATTTTCGCCCTCCAGTAAATCCAATGAAACAGTATCACGAAGCCATCCGCTTGAGGATCCGGTAAATTGAAAATCTACATGGTTGGCAGTATCATTATTGACCATAATGTAATTGTTTTTTTCTCCGTAAAAAATCCCATAGCCAATAACCATTTCATAAGTACCGTCTTCCGGGCAATTAGGGATAGTCCATTTTATGGAACCACTCGAGGTATAGTCGACATATTTTCCATTGCTTGCCTCTGCATGGTTTTTGACTGTGGCATCACCGGTAAGTTGGGCTTCCTCAGCTTCATAACGATAACGGGGCGGGTCGCCTATGATAAACTTAATTCTATCACTTGTTTTTTCATATCCATCATCATCAATAACCCTGGCATAAACAACGTAAACACCATCATCAGGGCTTTCCATTGTATATTCATAAGGTGCTTCTATATCAGTTAATAATATGTCATCTTCACCAATTTCATTATCCAGGATAAACTCTACTTTTGCTATTGTTCCATCTGTATCATCAGCATCAGCGGCAAAATCAACATCGCTGCCAGATTCAAAGACTTTTCCATAATCAGGCCCGGTGAAATCAAGAGACGGGCTATCGCCCAACATATTATCAATATCAACTTCTGAAGTTTTGTTGAAGAAAAGGTATTCAACCTCTTCTTTAATTTTTCCACCATAGGAATCGAGCCACATCCATCCCATTGCACCGGCATAGCCGCTGTCAATAATAGTTTCATAATTACTAAAATCTCCACAGTCATCGCAGCCCGGATGAAATTCTCCAATTAGAAGAGGTTTGTCGAGGTTCCAGTAATCAAAATGATGTTCAAATGGGTTTATAGGAAAGTCGTAATGGTGTACCTGGTAAAAATCGAGATATCCATCCAAATCACCTCCAACATTATATAATGCCGAATCGGAATAGAAATTATGATCCCCACCGTCTGCTTCTGTTAATGAATGCATGTTATGTGCCCCACTGGTAATCTGTAAATCAGTGCCTATTCGATGAATAGCACCGGCCACACGGTTTATTACCCTTTGTACATCCTTACGCGTAACATGGCCAATATCGCTCCAGCCGCCCCAGAATGCATCGGTTATCATACCTTCAGGCTCGTTAAATACTTCCCATGCAATAATGGCGGGATGATTCTTGGTTGAATCAACCATAGGTTTTAAGGCATGCTCAATATAACAATTCAACGCAGTATCATTTTCAAGTATCTTTCGATTTCGCGTTAAGTATGGTTCGCCGATATTAAGCCTTAACATATCGAACGACCAAAGGCATAGAATTAATCCTATATCATATTGATAGGCACTATCCAGAATTTGTTTTAAGTCATCAATAGCCCCGGTTCCAGGCCCAGAAACTGTGTCACCATTAAACTGCGGAGTTTTGGTTCCATTGGTATGTAACCATAACCGAACGCTGTTTGCCCCATAACTGTGAATTTCTTTAAATACAGCCCCAAACTTATCGAAATTTACATTTTCGTTACCAATATCATTGGCAAAATCTACCCATGCCAAATTTGTTCCATTTAAAAATAGTTCCTTTCCGTTGTAAGTAATCCGGTTGTTTTGAGAATTAGCGGATATAATTACAAACATAAGTAATGCAATGATAGCTAATCGGTTCATATGTATTATTTAATTAGATTATAGAATTATTATGTCAGTATTAATTGTAACTGCAATTTAAAATAAAAACTTATAAGGAACAAAAGTCCTTCAATAACTTGTTGAAAATAATTTGGGGCATACTACCAATTTGAAGTTTAAATTACATTAAATTATTTAATCAATATTATAAGGCGAAAGTAATGATGTAAATAATTATTAAGCTCCTCTCCTGCTTTATTCAGGAATTATTATACCGGTTTTCCCTGAAAACACAAGTACATTTTTATTATATAATATAATCCGGATTATAATTTATATAACCAGGAGCACATTGGAATTGGAAAGGATGCATCTGAATCGCCAAACATAGATACCCCGGCAACGCAAATTTGGAAAGCTTTACGGTCGGTATTTTGAAAACGTATACCCGGCATTAAAAACAGCGCTGTTGCATATGCATTTTTACGGGTTACAGTATATTTTGTCCCCATATTTAAAACATATTCTTCATCTTGATTCACTTTTTCATATTTAAAATGTCCAATCATAGAATCGAACACAAAACTGGATTTTGCGCCTATCTTGAATATCGTAGCAACAGAAAAAACAGGCCCATGAATTAGTTTTTGCAAATTCTGAGATTGCGCGGTTTCCTGATAAATTTCCTCATTATAGTATACCCCTGACGCGGGTTCATCATCTATGAT
>JAFGQQ010000184.1 GCA_016935595.1 Bacteroidales bacterium | reverse complement strand
CGTTTTGCTCATCGGGGTGGCGGGCAAGCCCGCATGACGGGCGGTGGCGAAGCGCCACATCGCCCATCATGCGGGTTGACGAAATTGACCTCCGGAAAGCTCCGCTTGCCTCCGGCCAACTTCGCCAACCCGCCACCCCGTTAGGCGAAAGACTGCGCAGGAGATTATAATGGATATAGATGAAATAGTTGACAGAATGTTAGATTCAAGTTCTCAACCATCTGAAATAATCAAAAATATAATTGAGTTTGAAAATGACCATTTTATTAAATTTCATTCCCAATATAAAGACTTCATTCTTCATTTTGAACACTCATTCGATTTGTTAGTCCAACTTATTTATTTTTATAATTTCCGCAAGAATGATCTTAAATTTTCTTATAGATCGTATCAATTCATGATTTTAAAAAATTCGCTTGGTTCTATTTATTCTTCCTTTGAAAGATTGATAAAGGGCTTTTATGTTGATTCATTGCATTGTTTGAGAATTCCATTCGAATCACTTTTAAGAATATTTTATATAACTTATTTTCCACAAGATGCAGAAAGTGTTTTTTCAAATAAAATGCCAAAAGGCAAAAGATCTTTTAATGTTACTAATTTTATTACACAAAACCTAAAAACAAAATGGGATACCCTCTATAATTTATTATCAATGTTTTCTCATTCAAATAATTTCCAAACCCTTACGGAAATTAATGATTTACTTAAAAATGCACAAAAAGAACCCCTGCAATTTAGACTTAAATATGATTCTAAATTTTCAACTATACCCATTAATTTTTCATACTTCATTTTATTAGGTTTTTTACGCACTTTTTATGAATTTTTTGTGATAGAGATTGAATCATCTTATAAGAAAGAAATTTTAGATAATCTTAATAATTCTATCATTGCTATTAAAACAATCATGGATGCATCACCATCTTCATTGAAAATGAACTGCTCGGAGTATGATGAAGTTTTTAAGAAATTACATGATATTGAAAATGCTAAAAATCCATGAACGTAATGCGCAGTCCATCGCCCAACAGCGGGTACAAGGTTACGCAGGCTTCGCCTGCTCCACCCAAATTGCCCTGCACTTCGTTTCGGGCAACTTATTGTACCCGCGGATCGATGAGCAAAATGTCGCTTCGCTCCCTTTTGCTCATCGGGGTGGCGGGCAAGCCCGCATAACGGGCGGTGGCGAAGCGTCACATCGCCCATCATGCAGGTTGACGAATTTGCCCTCCGGCCAACTTCGCCAACCCGCCACCCCGTTGGGCGAAATTAGGGCGCGGATTAATAGAATTATTTGATTAGGGAGTTCTAATGTCGAGTAATAACGATTTAAGAAAGCTATTATTAGAAAATATTTATAGGCTTTCCAATGGGCAAGTAAATTCATTAGTGCAAACACCAAATTTGGTACAAGCATGCAAAAATAATTATATCAATATAGATGATATTTATTCCGACATTTCGTATTTTGAAGATAAAGGTTTTATTACATCTATAAAAGCAGATAATGCTCCCGTGCTTGCTGTGAAAATTACTTCTAAGGGAGTGGATGAAATTGATAATAGCAAAATTAGTGAAGAACAATGGAAAAACGAATTAGATATTCTTTCAAAATTAACATATCTGTATAATGAAAAAGATAGACTAATTGGGGGAGATATATCTGGTGAACAAGGCCGCCAATGGCTTGCCAATATTTCGGCTTTAATAGGAAAGGTTAATGTCTCAAAACAAGAAGATTTTGACATTCTATCACATAAAGTTATTTTACCACTTAGCAATATTACTCGAGTACCGATTTGGGAAAGCCTGCTTTTAATTATTCAGCAAATTATCGCTGGCATAGAATCGACAAAAGACGAAAATCCCGAAAAAGTATATCCTGCAGGTAGTAGTTATGATTTTTATCGTGATGTAAAGCAGATAATGCAATCTTCAAAAACTTCAATTATGATTGTTGATCCTTATGCAGATGAAGAGCTATTAGATCTTTATGTGGCAAAATTAAATCCAAATATAGAATTAAGATTATTAATTAAGCAGCCATTATCTGCTTTCAAGAAAGTACTCGAAAAGTTTTCAAAACAATACGGACCAAATTTTAAATGTTCATATTCAGTTGAAATACATGATCGTGTTATTATAATAGATCAAATAGAAAGTTATGTTTTTGGCCAATCAATAAAAGATGCAGCAAATAAGAAATCTACTTACAGGACAAAAATATATTCAAAAGATATAATGAAACAGTATGAAGTTATTTGGAACAGAGGAACAAATATCTGCTAAAGCGCCCTAAAATCGCCCAACAGAGCGTAGGAGCGGCGCTCGCAGTAGCTCGCTTGGCCTACGGCACATTTTTAGCTCCGCAGTAGCTCCGCCAAAAATCGTCGTCTACGCTCGGAACGATGAGCAAAATGTCGCTTCGCTCCGTTTTGCTCATCGGGGCGGCGGGCAAGCCCGCATTACGGGCGGTGGCGAAGCGCCACATCGCCCATCATGCGGGTTGACGAAATTGCCCTCCGTCAAGCTCCGCTTGCCTCCGGCCAACTTCGCCAACCCGCCACCCCGTTGGGCGCCATAGTTTGCAAAAATATTAGGTAAAAATATGGAAATTGATAATTATAATTTTAGATGGACTTCAATGCCTTCGAGTAGAAAAGCAGATTACTATCTGGCATATTATGACGATTCTGTCTTTATCGATTTTAATAATTTTAATAGTGAACAAGTTGTTATTGTTCGAATATCCTTTGATGGGTTTGGTTGTTGTAATATTCCAGATAAAAATGTTAAACCAATGTCGAAAGAAGATTCTAAAATATTTAAATTAATGTTCAAAAATAATAATATTAATCAGAATGAACTAAAAAATATTATTATAAGAACATTAACAATGAATAAACATGAGATTTGGGAAGATGCATTGAATGAATATCATCTTATCTAAAATAAATTGCAAACTACGGCGTCCAACAGCGAGTTCAAGGTTACGTTCGGGAGTACCCTCACTCCACCCAACTTCGCCAACCCGCCACCCCGTTTTATGACATATCGCTTTAAGACTTTTTTGTTTTGAATACAGCCACACATCCATGTGTGGCAAGAAGGAATACCCTGAAATGGATCAAAACTGTAACGATTTAGAAAAATCATTTGAAAAAATCGCAGAACAATATGATGAAGAAACAAGTACATTTCACCATGAAATCAGCTTTTACTTAACCACTCAAAATATTCTCCACGAACTTCCAAAGGATCGAAATCTAAAGATACTGGACTCAGGTGGTGGTACAGGAAAATTTACTTTATATTTAAACAAACTTGGTTATAAAGTTCAATTGACAGATATTAGTTTAAAAAGTATTGAAATAGCTAAAGAAAAAGCAAAAATAGAAAATATTGATATTTCAACTCAAGTCTGTAATAGTGAAGACACACCATTTCCGAATGATAGTTTTGATTTTGTAATGATGAACGGTGGAGTAATAAGTTATACCCCAAATCCAATAAAATTGATTAAGGAATCATATCGAATACTAAAACCAAATGGTATTCTATGGTTTGACTTTTTAAATTCGTTAGGCTGGGCAATTGAAACGCCAGAAATAAACTTTAAAACCAAGCTTGCGTTAGAAAAAGAAAAATTAATACAAATGCCTGATTGGGATTATCCAGCAAGAGTGATGAGTCTTGATTATATAAAGCAGTTATTAGAACAGAATAATTTTAAAATTAAATCTCGATATGGTTTAGTTTTACTTTCTAATTCTTTATCCTTGGATAAAAGATATTCAAAAGAGTATGATCAAGAATTACTTGAAAAATATAAAAAAATTGAGTTAGAATTAAGTAGAAGAAATGATTGTGTAGGAGCATCATGGAGTTGTTCAATTTGTGCAATAAAATTATAAGATCGGTTTTCCTGACGTCCATGTCAGGAAAAAAACATGCATAAAATAGAAGCGGTACGTCATATAACAGCGAGTACCCGGCTCCGCTTCGCTTCGACCAAATTGGCTCCCGTTGGTCGCCAACTTCGGGTACTCGCGAAACGATGAGCCAAATATCGCTTCGCTCCGTTTTGCTCATCGGGGTGGCGGGCAATACGCCATAGTGTAATATGAAATGAAAGTAATAGATATTTTTCCAGAATTAAATAGAATTAAAACAAATACAAAGGTACATTGTGCTCATGGCAGTAAAAATAGATATGATGCATTGTTGCGTTTTACCGAAGGTACATTTAAGGAATGGCAAGAAGAACAAAATAATAAAAATTTCGAAAGAGATTATATTTTATCTATTATTTATTATAAAGAAAATGAATGGCTATTTGCCGGAATATATAAAAGGATAGATGTTAATGAAAGAGATGGAAAATATTATTATAACACCGAATTAACAGATATCAGAAAGGACTTAATAGGTCGATTAATTATTCATTTTAAGAAGGAATTTCGAAACACATATCTTAAGCTTGAAAATCATATCAATTCTTTTTGTGTTTGTGAATTGTTACGTAAAAAATATAATTTCCATCCTTTTCCAGGTTATGAAAATGTATTAATTGATTATGATACATTAAAAGTAATTTATAAGAAAAAAGAACCTACATGGAAATCTGCATTATGTAATATAAAAGGTATTTATCTAATTACTGATAAGAATAATGGCAAACATTATATTGGTTCTGCATATGGAAAAGAAGCTTTTTGGCAGAGATGGTACAAATATATAGAAAATGGTCATGGCAATAATAAAAAAATAAAGGAAGTTATTTTAAAAGAAGGTATATCATATGCATCTAATTTTATATTTTCAATTCTTGAAATACGTTCTATGACTGTAGATGATGAAACTATTATAGATAGAGAATGTTTTTGGAAAAAAATATTAATGACAATTGAATATGGTTATAATGAAAATTGATTATGGCGTACTGCGCGCAACTTAGCGGGCAAGCCCGCATGACGGGCGGTGGCGAAGCACCACATCGCCCATCATGCGGGTTGACGAAATTGACCTCCGGAAAGCTCAGCTTGCCTCCGGCCAACTTCGCCAACCCGCCACCCCGTTATATGAAACTTGAACGAATTTAATTGAAAAAAATATTTGATTAAAATTATTATATAGAAAGAGAGAAATTTATAATGAATTTTGTTGTAATAATAGGCATTATTTTTATAATTGTTATAATCGTTATTTTTAAAGCTGCAAAAGATAATATTGCAGCATCAAAATCTGTTAATAAAATAATTAAGCAGGAGCTTCCAAATTTAAAACAAAAATGGTTATTAGAAGCTGAAGAAATTGAAGAAGAAATGGATGTAAAAACAAGTAAAATAATTGAAGGACATTCTGATACACAACTTAGACAATATGCTGATTTGTTAATAAAACAATTTTGGAATTATTCAAATATATTAACTGAAGATGAAAAGCTGAAAATAGGTAGAGCTTATTTGTATAAGTTATTAACAGCTAATGAAAACGAAAAAGAATCAGAAATAGAGGATTCTATTGAAAGTTATTCTTTATTAGGAAGATATGTGCTTGACATTACTGAAAATGGTATTAATTATGCATTAATTCAGGAAAATACTTTATTTATTGGACTTGGAGCAATTAAAGAGTAACCGTCAATTTCAACCCGTCAGGATTTTTCTTCGGTAATCAGCTTCGGATCGATACGATGAGGAAGGAGATTTCTTAGCTGT
>JAFGQQ010000183.1 GCA_016935595.1 Bacteroidales bacterium | reverse complement strand
GCCAAAAGCAAAAACTTACCAGTAGTATAAATTATGCCAAATATATACAAACTGCTGTATTACCTCCAGAAAGTTATATTAAAAAAATTCTTCCCGAACATTTCATTCTATTTAAACCTAAAGATATTGTGAGTGGCGACTTTTACTGGATTACAGAAAAAGAAGGAGTAATTATTTTAGCAGTTGCCGACTGCACAGGACATGGTGTTCCGGGAGGATTTATGAGTATGCTTGGTATTGCTTTTTTAAATGAAATTGTAAATAAAATTGGTATTAACAAACATATAAGATCTTTACATGCCAATGAAATTCTTAACCAGCTTCGTGACCAGATTATACACTCTTTACATCAATCTCTTGATAAGGATCATCCAAAAGATGGAATGGATGTTGCAGTTGTGATTATTGATTTAGAAAACAGGCATTTACAATATTCAGGAGCGCATAATCCTCTCTATATAATAAGAAATAACGAATTTATTCAACTTAATCCTGATAAAATGCCTATAGGTATATATAGAAATTTAAACTATTCATTTACAAATCATGATTTTAATTTAGAATATGGTGATAAATTATACCTTTTTACCGATGGATATTATGATCAATTAGATACAAGCAATACAAGAAAATTCCTTATAAAAAACTTTAAATCTTTATTGCTCAGTATTCAGGACAAGCCAATGGATGAACAAAAGGATATTTTGGAGGAAATAATTAATGAATGGCGTGGAGATAAAGAGCAACTTGATGATATACTTATTTTTGGGTTTAAAGTCACCAAATATATTAAACAACATATAAAAGGAAAAATTAAAAACTGGGAATCGAAGAGAATACTTATTGCAGAAGATACTGATATAAATTATTTCTTATTAGTAGAGGCTTTAAAATCAACAGGTGCTCAAATTTTCAGGGCAAAGAACGGTTTAGAAGCTGTTGATTTCTGTAAAAATAACGAAGTTGATCTGGTCTTAATGGACATTAATATGCCTGTACTAAATGGATTAGAAGCAACAAGACAAATAAGGGACTTTAATAAAAAACTTCCTGTTATTGCCCAAACTGCCCAAAGTCAAAGTGACGATATTGAAAAATGTGAAGAAGTTGGTTGTAATGAATATATTTCAAAACCAATTGATTTAAGACAATTTATTAATAAAATTGAAAAACACCTATAAAACAAACCTGTCGCCTGTTTTTGGCAAATAAAAATCTGATAATATCTTATTTTTCTTAGCTTCAGTTTCAATCCATTTCATTAATTGAATTCTGCTTATAATTTTTTCTTTATGGTATATTTCATCTTCTTTACCACTATAATGAGTTAATGCAACTCTTTTTGGCCTAATAATTTTAATAAAATCGAAAATACTTAATATTAAATCCAATTTCTTTTCCATTTCATTACTTAAAACGTCAAAAAACTTAATACTATCTTCATTCTCAAATTCCAAATTTGTTGATATAAGACTATTAATAGAAATTTCATTCATCCAGTCAGTTAAAAATTTGTTTTCATTATTATTTGGCAAATAATTTACAATACTCCAATGATTCGATTGAGGAAAAGAGAACCTGTTATTTGCATCTGCAATTAAAAAGTCTGTTTCTTTAATTATTTCAATATCTTGTTCCCTAAGTAAAGGACATAAAATATCGCCAGTACAAATTACTTTTTTATTAATCTCCCCTTTCATTTCGAAAAATAAAAGACATGCACCTCTAGCTCTTTGACCGTGGTAAACCGGGAAAGAGATTAAGCTTAACTGATTTGCCTCGTCAATTTTTATTTTTTTGCCAAATGATATTTGTTTCCACTCAATTAAACCATCCAAATGCGGAAAGGATTGTTTTATATACTCTGAAGATAATTTCGTTGCATAAACGGGATAAGGTTTTCCTGATCTTGCCCTGATGTAACTTTGAACTATCCAATCAAGCCCAACAGTGTGATCTAAATGGACATGAGTGAGTACTATTGCATCAGGAATTCTATTATGATTTTGTAAAATATACTGCGGCACTCCATGTCCTGCATCAATTAAGATTTCCCATTGTATATTCTTTCTACTTAATTTATAGCTATTTGATTTTATTAATGAAAAGGATGAGTTAGATAAATCATTACTTTTTTTCCTGTTATAAAAAGGATGTTCAGATTCGATAAGAACCGGCCATGCATTACCAGCACCATAAAAATGGATGAAAATGTTTTGCATATTAATTCAATCCTTAATAAATATAATAAATTAATAAAAATATTCGTAAATTAAAATTCTTGATTTTTTTTATTTAAATGGTTAAACTGTTAAATTGTTACAAGATTGATAAATAACAATTTAACCATTTAACAATATAACAATTTAGTAATATAACAATTAAAAAATAGTAAGTTCTTTATTTTATAATATTCATTTCTTCTAACAAATAACCTGCTCCGGCAAATTTATCAATTATAAATAATGCATACCTGATATCTAGAACTATGTTCCTACACAATTCAGAATCGTAAAAATAATCGCTCATCGCGCCTTCCCAACACCTGTCGAAATTTATTCCAATCAAATTACCATTTACATCGAGAACCGGACTGCCAGAATTACCGCTTGAGGTATGATTTGTAGCTATAAAGCAAACCCTCATCGTATCATTCTGGTTATATCCGCCAAAATCGTTGTTTTTATATAAATTAAATAATTTCTCAGGAACTGTATAATCAGGAATTGTTGGATCATGTTTTGCAATAATTCCGTCAAGCGTGGTGAAATAATCGTATTCAACTGCATCTCTAGGGGAGTAGCCTTTAACATTCCCATAAGCAACCCTCATGGTAAAATTAGCATCAGGATAAAAAATGCTGTCTATTTGCATTTCTTGCAAACCTTTAACATACAAGCGATAAATATTATCTAATTCTTCTTCAAAATTTAAATAATCAGGAATTATTCTTTCATTATACAAATCAATAATATCCTCTGTTAAAATAAATAACGGGTCTTTATTAATTTTTGAAAAATTATTATTAAATGCATCATTAAATTTTTCTTCATTAATAAATATACTTTTTTTAAATGCATATTCTGAATATTTTATAATATTTCCCTGAATTTTTTCATTTTTAATCCTGTAAAAAGAGGGTATAGAATTCTCCTCGATCTGCTTAAAATACGCTTCAATTAATGCAACAAATAACTTTTGATCAACATGAGAAGAATAATCCCTGTAAAACTTTTCTGAATTATCTTTCAGCTTGTCAATATATTTTTCTTTATTGTTTTTATTTCCATTAATTGTCGTAATTAAATAATAATTTGCATAAATAAATTTTATGATATCAATACCAAAAAAAGCTTCTTCAACAATTTCCTTGGCTTCGATACAAGGAAAAAACTTTACATTAATATTTTTAAAATCTTTATAAATATTGCCGTATTTCTCTTTTAACGTATTTTGTGTAAATTCCCATTTATAAAATTGTTCTTCAATATTTTGCTTTTTATTAATTACATCATATTTTTTTAATCCAGTTAATATACCTTGCCATTTTTTAAATGAATTGCTTGCACTTGTGTATTTTGAAGCATATTGAATATTAATAATTTGATTATTGCTCATTTCTTCATTTAAAATCTCTAATTTAATATTACGTAAATTAATATTTATTGGAAGTAATTCTTCCTGAAGATGTTCAATCTCGTATGATGTTAAGTATTTGTGAGTTGAACCGGGATAACCTATTAGCCAGGTAAAATCACCTTCATCAATTCCGTTTAAAGAAATAGTCAAATATTTTTCAGGTTTATAGGGAACATTATCTTTAGAATACTCAGAAGGTTTATTTTCGTTATTTGCATAAATTCTGAATAAAGCAAAATCACCTGTATGTCTTGGCCACATCCAGTTATCGGTATCACCCCCAAATTTTCCGATTGAAGAAGGAGGAACACCAACTAACCGGACATCTTTAAAAACCTCATATAAAAAAAGATAATATTTATTACCGTAATAAAATGATTTTATTTTAGCCTCATAATAATTAGTTATAGTATTTTCAGCAATAATAAGAGAAATGTTTTCCTGTATTATCGAATCACGAATTAAATAATCCATTTCATCAGTAACATTAAGTAGAACATCCTCAGTAACATCCTTAATTTTCTTTAAAAAAGTAACATTCAAATCGGCATTAGGAAGTTCTTCTTCAAGCGATTTTGCCCAAAAACCATCTTCCAGGTAATTATTCTCCAGATTACTATGAGATTGTATAAAATTATAGGCGCAATGGTAGTTTGTTAATAATAAGCCTTTATCAGAAATTAATGCTCCTGTACAACCGTCATTAAAAATAACAACTGCATCTTTCAAACTTGAATTATTAATACTGTAAATATCTTCTGCCGTAAGCTTCAATCCTCTTTTTTGCATCTCTTCAATATTAATTTCACTTAATAAATTCGGAAGCCACATGCCTTCATCAGCATAAACATAAACCGTAAAAAATAACAACCAAATTGCAGTAATTTTATTTATCATTGAATAAAAAATTTATTTACTAATTATGAAAACACTGATAAGATACAAAAAGTTTATTGAATATCTATTCAGGAAATAAAAAAACCATAAACAAGTAAGAAAAAATGGCAGGAATATATTTTTTACTGGAATTTATTGAAGAATTACTTTATAGACTTTCTGGCTGTTTAAAGAAATGATTCGTAAAATATACAAACCAGATGGAAATTCCGATACGCCAATATTAATTAAGTTATTTTCATTCCGGTTTAACACATATTTATTCGTATAAGTAACATTTCCGGTAATATCAATTATTTCAATAATAAACTCTGAATCGGCTTGCGCAGGAAATTTAATGTAGAGATTTTTATTTACCGGATTTGGAAAAACTTGATAAGCACAGATATCTTTTGACAGTTCGTTAATATCATCTGTATTTATCATGATATAAACAGAATCGGAACCGGGGCAATTATTTTCATCAGTAACCGTAACTTTTACCCATCCTTCGTACCTGATCTTATATTCTTCATCAGTAGTTCCATCGTGCCATAAATAAGTTATAAAATCCCCATCGGGTGTTAAGCGGTATGGTAAAGTTACATACAATTTGTCTTCCGTATCTCCTCCAAGACTTACTTCTGGATATCCATAAACCTCAACTTTTTCAGACATTGAATTATTTTTATCATTATAATCATACTCTTTTTCAATACTTACAATCATATTATATATACCGATTCCTGACATGTCAATTTTTTCATTAATTGTATAATTATAATTTTCAGAAGGTTTTAATGTATCTGTAAAAACAATTTTTTTTGAATTGTGTAATTCTTTAATGTGATAATCTACTATAACATAATCACCGGGTAATATTGATGTATTACTTGCATTTAAAATCACCAACGATATTTCTTCGCTTTCACTTAATTCGCAATCACTTTCAGGGAAATTAACGGATTGAAGATCCAGGTCATAGCTCATTACTATTATTTCATCTTCTGTAATACAATTTTTATCATTGGTTACGGTAACCGAATATTTCGACGAAGCTAAATCAGTGACTGAATAATATGAATTCGTTGAACCATCCTGCCATAAATAGGTATCGTATTGATCATTCAAAATAAACTCAATTGTGTCGGCTTTGGCTGTATAAATAGTGTCTTCACCCAAATCTATAACAGGATATCCATAAACTTCAATAATATTTTTTACTGTATCATCCTGTAAATTATTATCAAAATCTTTTGATAAATAAATTTCCAAATTATACTCTCCGTGTATTGACATATCCATTTTTCGAACAAATGAATATTCGAGAGTTTCATCAGGAAGAAAATCTTTATCCAGAATTATTTTTTCCTGTACTGGTTCTTCATTAATAATATAATTGAAAATTAACGAATCTCCTGCATATATTCCTGTATTTCCTTTATTTACAATTTCTAATGATGCTTCCTCGGCGTTGCTTAATTCACAATCACTTTCAGGCACATTTACACTTTGAATACCGATATTATAACTCATTATGGTTAATTCATCATGAGTAGAACAATTATATTCATTTGTTACTGTTACCGAGTATAATGCAGAATCAAGATTATTTATCTGATAGGTTGATAAAGTTGAGCCATCCTGCCATAAATATTGTTCATAACCCGAACCCGCATCCAGGGAAATGGTATCGGCCCGGCCCGTATAAATAACACCAGGACCTATATCAATTAACGGATTACCAAATACAACTATATTTTTCAATGTGGAATCGTTTGCCCTATCATTATCATAATCCTTCGAAATAAATACAACTAAATCATAATTTCCATATGAAGACATATCCATATTTTGGATAAATTCATACTCAAGCATTTCAGAAGGTAATAAATCATTACTTAAAATTAATTTCTCGGATATCGGTATTCCATTGAGTTCATAATTAAATATTATTGAATCCCCATCGAAAATCGAAGAATTCCCTGAATTAATAATTTCTACCGATAAATTCTCGGCATTAGATAATTCACATTGACTTTCGGGCGCAACAATACTTTGTATACCAATATTATAACTCATTATTATTACTTCATCATAGGCAATACAGTTATTACCATCGGTTACAGTTACCGAATAGGTTGCAGAATC
>JAFGQQ010000182.1 GCA_016935595.1 Bacteroidales bacterium | reverse complement strand
TCGTGCTCTACCTCCCGATAACTATCGGGAGAGCTATTCCCGCGTTATACAAAATTACTTCCTTTTATCAATCTTTTTATGAACCCATTACCCCTATCCGACTTTGGCGGATCGTGCTCTACCTCCCATCCCGATTGCTATCGGGATCGGGAGAGCTATTCCCGCAAATTGTGGATGCAAAGATATTTAAAATATTTTATCTGCAAAAAATTAATTTATCTAAAAATCAATTTAAAAAATGCTTCCATATATTTAGTATTTTCTTGTAAAGAACTAACTATAAATTTAATCATCAGCATTATTAACTTTAACTAAAAAAAAGTTTTATTTTAGTCAAATAATAAATATTTATTAAACCTTAATGTATGTTTTTGAAAAATATTTTATTGGGCTTATTTGCTATTTCTTTTCTTTTAATAAGTTGCGAAGAAGAAAAACCTGTGGTTTATAATCCTGAAGATGACATGATATGCTGGGAGGAGGATTTAGAAGACTTTGCCCTTCCAAATAGCGGTGAAGTGTCTGTTTTTGATATTGCATGCGATAATAATGATATGCCACATATCTTTTATTGCAATGCCGGTATTTTTATGCATTCATGGAAAAATAGCAACAATTGGGAAGAAGAAGAAATTCAATTCGTATACGAATCCTTTTTATATGGTTTTGATATCGATAAAAATAATACTATCCATATCATTAGTGAAATTAATAATGGGCTTGGACATGTTTGGAAAGAGCAGGGGGGTGAATGGCAAAATGAAAACATACTTCCATATTTTACCGGTGGGTGTTACGGGGATTTATCTGTTAGTGAAGATGGCACTTTGCATATTGTATATAAATATGGTTGGGACACACTTTATTATGCATATAAGCTGCCTGGCAATAATTGGATAAAAAAATCAATTGAAGATATTGAACGAGGTTATTATTTTAATATACAGACAGATAATAATGCTGTTTATATTGTCTATCAAAACTCTGATGATTTCAGCGAATATGAAGGTGTTGTTTTTGCACATAAGTTATATTCTGAAAATGAATTTAAGAAAGAACTTATTTCCACTGATGATGACCTGGGAAATGCCATTCAATTTGGTGTTAAAAACGGAATAGTATCAATGGTTCATTCTTCATTACGGAAAGTATATGGAATTAAATATACTACAAACTCATCAGGAAATTGGGTACAATCAGACCCTATTGTTGAAGAAGCTGAGCGAAAGGGTGTTGACCCAAACTGGAATATTAACGAGCATGTCTTAAAATTTCCAAAAATATCAGTTGACTCAAAAGGCGGCGTTCATATAATATACTCACACACACCTGTTCAGCTTATGCCTTTTATAAAGTACTCTTATAAAGCAGCAAATTCTGATATCTGGAAACCTGAGGTAATTGCGAATACATATTCCGGTCCGGAAAATAGAATGGCAATTACTACCGATTCAAAGAACAATATTCATGTTGCTACTGTAACTGCAATTAGTTCAGGAATTTCAACATCGCATTGGTTAAAATACGGCTACAGGCAGGCACAATAGAATTGAAAAACTCAACTTAAAAAGCAATTTCCCCAAGGTTAAGGGTTTTACCATTTGAAATAGTAATTTCTGAACTTTTAACACTATAACCTTTAAGTGGTTCAAATTTTAATTCATAGCTTCCTCCGGGTATTCCTCTTACCTTAAAATAACCATCTGTTTTTTCAGATATTGTATGTATAGTATCATTCCCGGAAATAACATAAATATATGGCTGGGCTTCAACCGGGGATATATATCCCTGCACGCAACCTGTAGTTTTGTCGGTGTATGCCCTTAATTGTGGTTTCATATAATAATTGCCATCTTCAATATAAATAGATTCCCGGGCATCAAATTCTATATAAATATTATTTTCCTGATCCGGTTCAATGTTTACATTTGCTTTAAAATTTAACATATCAACATAAATATAAGGAACTGTTAAATCATAACTAATGCTATAAGGGGGATAGTTTACAGCTTCCCATACACTACATTCACTTAAACCAATTAATATCCTTGATAATTCTCCGGGTACTATATCAGTAGTAGCAATTATTGATTCATTTGCATTACTGTTCAGCTCCTGTATATATTCATCAGGATAGCTTGTTGACGGGACATCCCAGTCATCGTCCGTATCAATCTCACTGTCTTTTGATTGCAACAAATAATTAATGTTTATTATTGAAAAATCGACTCTTTTTAAATAATTTGGACTAATTCTTAAAATGAAGTTAACCTTTACCGGTTCATTTTGTTTTTTACAGGATATGTTAATTAATAACATAAAGATGATTACATAGATTATTTTTTTCATTATTTACAGATATATAATTATAAACCACTAATTTTTTTTATTTCGTTCAGCATATTCAATGCCTCAACCGGTGTAAGGTTATTGATATCGAGTTTTTTAATTTCATCGCGAATTTGTTTTAATACCGGATCGTCTAACTGAAATATGCTTAGCTGATAACCTTCTCTTTTAGTACCGATTTCTGCAACAGGCTTCGATAACGAATTACCATTATGGCTGTTTTCCAATTCCTTTAATATTTCGTTTGCCCTGTTCACGACACTCTTGGGCATTCCTGCCATTTGTGCCACATGTATCCCAAAGCTATGCTCACTGCCCCCTCTTTTTAATTTTCTTAAAAAAATTACTTTGTTATTTATTTCTTTAACAGATACATTATAATTTTTAATCTTTTTAAAACTTGCTTCCATTTCATTAAGCTCATGGTAGTGTGTAGCAAACAATGTTTTAGCATGGCATGCAGAATGCTCGTGCAGGTATTCGACAATTGCCCATGCGATTGAAATTCCATCGTATGTACTTGTTCCCCTGCCCAATTCGTCAAGTAAAATAAGGCTCCGGTCTGAAATGTTGTTTAATATGCTGGCAGCTTCATTCATTTCAACCATAAAAGTAGATTCTCCCAGGGAAATATTGTCAGAAGCCCCTACCCTTGTAAATATTTTATCAACATATCCAATAGAGGCCGAATCTGCGGGAACATAGGAGCCCATTTGTGCCATTAATACAATTAAAGCTGTTTGCCGCAGTAAGGCAGATTTACCGGCCATATTCGGGCCGGTAATAATAATTATTTGTTGTTCCTTGTCATCTAGAATTACATCATTTGAAACATATGGATCATCGGGAGGAAGTTGCTTTTCTATAACAGGATGCCTTCCGGCTTTAATGTTAATAATTTTTGTATCATTTATTTCTGGCCTGCAATAGTTGTTTTCTAAAGCATTCGATGCAAACGCAAGCAGGCAGTCTAATTTTGCAACCAGTGTAGCGTTTAACTGAACAGGAATAATATATTCTGTTATAGCTTGCAATAATTCGTTGTAAATCTTTGTTTCAAGCTCAAGTATTTTATCTTCAGCACCTAAAATTTTTTCTTCAAACTCTTTTAGTTCTTCAGTAATATACCTTTCAGCGCTTACCAATGTTTGTTTTCGAATCCATTCTGGCGGCACTTTTTCTTTATGTGTATTCCTGACTTCAATGTAATAGCCAAATACATTATTATAAGATATTTTTAAGGATGGTATTCCGGTATTAATACTTTCCCTTTGCTGAATTTCGAGCAAAAATTCCTTTGCAGATGTCCTGATTTTTCTTAGCTCATCGAGTTCAGTAGATACTCCGGTTGAAATTACATTTCCTTTATTTAACTGGTTTGGAGGATCCTCAACTATTTCCTTTTCAATGCGGGTTTTAATTATTTCGCAAGGATTTAATTGCTCGGCAATTATTTGCAGCCCTTTTTCGTGGGTTTTTTTACATAATGATTTAATTAATGCAATTGCGTTTAGCGCACTTTTTAACTGGAATATGTCGCGTGGAGAGGCTTTTAAGGTTGATATTTTTGAAATAACCCGCTCTAAATCGCCAATTTGCTTGATTAATTCTTCGAGTTGAACCTTATCGTTTTCATTCTTAATAAAATAATCAACTATTGAAAGCCTGTCGTTAATTTTGGATATTAATTTTAAGGGTAGGGCAATCCATCTTTTTAACATTCTTGAACCCATTGGCGACAATGACTTATCAATAATATCGAGAAAAGATTTCCCGCCGGTATTTAAAGGTTGAAATAATTCAAGGTTACGAATTGTAAATTTATCTAACCATACATAATTATCTTCCTCAATGCGGGTTAGTTTTGTTATATGTTTTAAGTTGTCATGCTGAGTAATATCGAGGTAGTGCAAAATAGCACCGGCTGCAATAATTCCAAAATGTAAACCCTGAATTCCAAACCCCTTTAAGGAATTAGTCTGAAAATGTTTTAGAAGCCGGTCATAGGCAGAATCGGATGAAAAAATCCAGTCATCGAGTTTATAAGTATAAAATTTTGTTCCGAAATTTTCAATAAAAAG